>JAGGTM010000073.1 GCA_021163745.1 bacterium | reverse complement strand
GGCAATTTGAAGAATTCATCGCAAGACATCGCATAAATATTATTTAACTTAAAATGATTTTTAGCAAAATTTACTGCCACAGGGTCTATATCTACTCCCCACACTTCACATCCCATCTCTTTTAATTCTGCTAGTACATCTCCTGTTCCACAACCTAACTCCAAAACTTTTGTCCCTCTTGAAAATTTTTGGGTTCTTAAAAATTTTTTGTGATATCCATATAAAAATTGGGGGTTAATACTGTCTCTTACAATGTAGCTTCTTTTATAATGAGTTATCCCGGGATTTTTAAAAGGCATCCAAAATTGAACTTGGCATTTTGGGCATTCGTAAAGCGACCATTTTCCCTCTTTAGTCTTGTGGTTTTGAATAAATTTAAAGTTAGTTCTCTCTCTACACACAGGACAAATGTTTGGAGCTTTCTGGTAGATTATAACTTTATTAGATTGCATAAACTATTGGTGTGTTTCCTTTATTTTTAATTTCTATTTTATAAATAGGATTTATTTTTTTTATTAAAAGAGGAATTTTATAAAAATCGTCAACTTTATGATAAATACAAATAGCTAATTTTGGCTTAAATTTTTTTAAAGTTTCTTTAGCTCCTAAAAGAGCTTTTGTTTCAGAACCTTCAATATCCATTTTTATAAAATTTACTTGTTTTAATTTCTCTCCTTTTACAAATTCATCAATTGAAATTGTTTTTACTTTTGCTATCTTTTCCTCTTGCTCTGAGTCACTATTCACTATTCTATGACAATATGTTCCATTTAAAATTAATTTTACAAACCCTATCTTAGAGGTTACTGCTTTTGGAATAATTTTTATATTCTTGCAATGATTAATTTTAATGTTTTCTTTTAGTGTGTTTAATTCAATTTTAGCTGGTTCAAACGCATAAACTTTTTGGGCTTTTTTTGCGGCATAAATCGAGAAAGCCCCTATATGGGCCCCGCAATCAAGTACAATATCTCCTTTTTCAACTTTTAGTTTTTTGTTTTCGTATACCTTAATTTCAAAAATTTCTTTTATCATTGAAGAGATTTCTTTAATTGTTTTTTTATCATTAAAATCTTTTTTTATATTTCTAAACTTAAAAATATAACCTTGAAAGAAAAATTGTTTTTTGTGGGGGTTATAATATTTATTTTTAAAAAATGGGTTAAAAGAAAGGTTAAACAAGGTGTTGGGTTTAACCATTTTAAAGAAAAATTTAAGAGTCATTATTAAAAAATTTATTTTGCTTTCCTTGTCTAAGGTTTTATATAAAAATTTGATATTTGGGAGATTTTTAATAAAATCACTGAGGGCTTTTAATCTCCAATTAATTTTTTCTTTAAATTTCATAGAGCTTTAATAAGGGGTACGGAAGATTAATCTTTTTATTTTTGATAGAGGAGGCCTTAAAAACTTCTGGAGAGAAGGAGGAAGATAAAAATAAAAATAACGAACTAAGTTGATTATGAGGGCTTTATAAAAATTAGGGTAATCTTTTCGGTATTTTATTCTTAATTTAAGATTAAAACGTAAACAGGGTCGAAGAATAAAAATAGTTTTGTTTTGTTCCCACTCAAGATAACAAGTAAAGTATTCTGGGAAATTATAGAATTTTCCTAATTTATACTTCCCCATTCTTAACCACAGGTCCCAATCATCAGAAAACTCAATTTTTTCATTATATTTTCCTGCTTTCTCCCAAGCTTCTTTTTTAAAAACAACCGTGCTGTGCCAAAAGGGGCAATTAAAAAGCATGGCATTTATTATTTCTTTATGGGTTTGGGGCGGTAAACGTCTATCAATTTCTCGATTCTTTTCGTCAATTATTATTACTCCTCCACCGGTTAAAATATAATCTGGATTTTCTTTTAAGAATTTGACTTGTTTTTGAAGTTTTTCAGGATCAACCCAATAATCATCATCATCTAACCTGGCAATATATTCTCCTTTCGCTAATTCAATTCCTCTGTTTAAGCTTTTAATAAAACCAAGTCTTATTTTGTTTTTTATATAAATTACTCGAGAATCTTTTTTAAATATCTCATTAACAAAACTAGCAATTCTATTGTGGGTGCTATCATCTATTATTATTAACTCTAAATCTTTAAAAGTTTGAGTTAAAACGCTTTTAATTGCTCGGGCTAAATATTTGTCTCGATTATAGGTGCTTATAATAACCGAAACCGAGGGGAATTTTTTCATAAATTTATTTTTAAAAAGGTTTTTGTGCCCAAACAACAATGTGGTCAGAATATTTAGGAAAAAGGTGACCCAGCCAAACTGGAATCTTATATATCAAAGGAAGTTTTTTTAAAATAAACATTGCTTCTCGGTGAAAAATAAGAATAGTTTGGCCAAACTTCTTCCTTATCTTGAATCCTTTACTCTCTAAAAAATTTAAAAATTCTTCATAATAAAATTCTTTAACATGGTAAATGTTTTTCATATATATTTTCTCAGGATACGGTTTTTTAAATAAAAAATGTTGTATCCTGTTTTCTAAGTTTCGAGGGTTGGGGGTAGAAATAAATAGGTTTCCTCCCGATTTAAGTACTCGGTAAATTTCCTCCAGAACTTTTTGAGAATCTGAAACATGTTCAATTACTTCGAAAGCTACCACATTATCAAAAAAATTATCTTCAAATGGTAAATCTTCTGCTAAACAGCAAATATATTTGGGTCCGGGATACTTCTTTTTTGCGTACTCTATAGCTGCTGAAGATTTATCGATTCCGTAAACTTCTTCGCTCACTCCATTGAGTATTTTTGTTCCATAACCTGTACCACATCCCAAATCTAGCACTCTTCCTTTGATTAATTTGCTAGCAAATTTATATCTTTGAAGATGAATATAAACCTCACATTTATTACTTGCTTGAGGGTTCAACATATCATCCCTTTCGCCGGGTTGATTCTTTTCTCCCAAAGGAACATTAATTAGCTCTTTAGTTGTTTCTCTCATTTTGATTGGTAAGGGGTTTTCTTCCTATACACCAGGTTACTAAATAATGTTTATGATCGTTTTTTTGCAAGAGTTTTTTATTTATAATCTCATTAACTGGGATAGTTACTCCAAACATTGTTTCGTTTACCGAAGAATCAAGACTAAGCCTAACAACTTCTTTGTTTCCCCATCCTCCAACCTCTAAAATTTCAAAATCAGAAAATAAACTCTTCCAACCCTCGGGAGTAAATCGATAGTAATCTTTACAGTTTCCGTCTCCGTGGATAGCCACCATAAAAGGAGCGGTGGCAATAAAAATCCCTCCGGGTTTTAATACTCGATAAATTTCTTCTTCCGCTATCCACGGTTTTTCAACATGTTCTAAAACCTGATCTATTATTAAAAAATCGAAACTATCCCCAAGATAAGGCATTTCTTGGATATCCATCTCTGGGTAATCAGGTGCAACCTGATATTTTATTCCAAATTTTTCCAAAATCCTTTTAATACTACCTTCTGATCCTCCAATTTCAATAGCTTGTTTTCCTCGAAGATTTTCTTTTTTTGCTAAATTTTTAAAAAAAATAAATATTGCTCCGTACATTGGAACCCTTACCCAATCTTGGCTGTTCGAATAGGATAAGACGGGGAAGCTAGTCAAAGATTTTCGGTACATCTCTTTATTTGCTAAAATAAATAGGCGCCGAATTAAGTTGTAAAATATTCTCTGGCTTCCTATTTTCCCTAAAAATAGTTTAATTTTATGCTTTATTAAAACAAAAAAATGATTTCGATGATAGCTGGCCCAAGTTTTCATAGAGAAATTGTTATCTACCCAATCTTATCATAAAAATAAAATGGGAGCAAGATAAATAGAGCCTTGTTTTTTGTTGGGTTAAGTTTATTTAATGAGTAACCAACGATAAAGGAGGATTTTTGTTCTCAAACTCTTTAACTATTTCTCTCATTTGGGAAAGTGTTTCCGATCTTAAGTGAGAGAGGTCATGTTGTTCTTTTGGATCATTTAAAAGATTATACAGTTCTTCTTTACCGCTTCCATGATCTAAAATATATTTCCAATTTTGAAACTGACACGCTACTCTGGATTGTTCAATTCTTCCTGGTTGGAAATAATCTTCCCATAAGAAACTGGGTTTTCCTTTTATTTTTCGGTATAAAGTTTGATGAAATATAGGCTGTTCTGAATTTTTATTAATTAATAAATCTTTTCCTTTAAAATTGGGGGGAGTTTTTATGTCCAATATCCTACAAATAGTGGGCGCTAAATCAATTAATGAAACTTTTCTTGTTATTAATGTCTTCTTGTAATAAGGGGTCTTAATTAAGAGCGGTACATGTAGAATCTCGTTATAAAGTTTAGCAAAGTGTCCCCCTCCGCCGTGTTCTAAAAATTCATCTCCATGGTCGGCAGTTAAAATGATAGTCGAATTTTCATATTTTCTTTTCTCCTTTAAAAAATTTATTAAATTACTAATCTGCTGATCCAAAAAAATAATTCCTTGATCGTACACATCTATTACGCCTGAAAGATTCTTCTTAGCAAATTCTCTTAGTTTTCTTTTTTGATAAAAATATTTTGAATGATTAAATAAATTTTGATGCAAAAATTCCAAATATGAAAAGGAAAGGTTCTGCCCAGTTCTAACTTTTAAAGTACGATAAGGAGCATGAATATCTGGATAGTGAATCCAAAGAAAAAATGGAGAGTTTACTGAATTTATAAAATCTTCAGCGATCTGATTTAAAAAGGTAGAGTCTGGTTTATTAACATTCAATGGAATACTTCCTATTTTCTGGATTAAAAATTTAATGCGGAAAAGAAGTTCTGGGCAATAACTAAAGCTAATCCCCTTAAAAGTATCATATAATTTCTTAAATAAAAAGGATTGAAAAATAGAGTAATCTGAGAACTTAGTAGGATCGATATCTTCAAAATAATCCCAACCTCGGTTATAACCAAAATAAGAAGAAAGGCAAGGAAAAAAGTGAATCGCACAGGTAGTATACCCTGCTTCTTTTAGCACCTCACTTATCATTATTCGAGGAGGTGCAATTTTACTAGGTCCGTGATAATCTAAAGGATAAGTGGAAGTAAGAATAGAAGGAAAAGAATAAGGCGTTTGGGGCCCATTTGCGTAAGCATTAGTAAAAATTATGCTCTCTTTCGCTAATTTATCAATATTGGGGCTTACATTTTTCTTATAGCCCATAAAGCCGAGGTGGTCGGCCCTCAAAGAGTCAATGGTAATTAAAATTACATTAGGTCTCTTTTTCATAAAATATTACCAACAGCGATAATTTTTCCTTTGTCTTTTAAAACTAATTTCCCTAAAATGGTTTTGTTTCGAGGATCGAAAGCAATTGGTTTCTCAAGTTTAACTCTATAAAAAGATTCCTCCCCAGCCTTAATTTCTTTGGGCTCTTGAAGTTCTCCTTTTACTTGGGAAGTTCCACACTCGCAGACCAAATCTTTCCGAGAGGGAGAATCTATCCAAAAAATCTCTCCTGATAAATGATCGCTCACTTTTGGAACAGAGTCCAAACAACTCCCTACTGCTCCTCGCGATATATTAAAGTTTTTCGATAAAGTAATCCCAATATTTTGACCGGCTGCGGCTTCTTTTAATTCACCTTCTGAATCTCTGATGGAAATAATTCTAACTTTTTTATTCTCCGGCAAAAACAAAATTTCCTGTCTGGTTTTTAAAATTCCGCTCTCCACTCTTCCCACTAAAATCTCATCTTGCCCTTCAGAATACTTATCCTGAACTAAAAAGCGCAGGGGTAAATTTTCAAAGGATACCGGCTCTTTAACCTCACTTTCTAAAAACTCCATTAAACTGGGTCCCTGATACCAGGTCATTCTTTTAGATTTTTTTATTACATTCTCGCCCTCCCAGGCAGAAACCGGAAAAAAATATGTGTCTTTAAGAGAATAGCCAATTTTATTTAAAATCTCTCTCAATTTTTCTGTTGTCTCTTCAAATTTCTTTTCCTGATAAAAAATCTTATCCATTTTATTAACTACTACTGCCAATTGTTCAATTCCTAAAAGTTTAGCTATTTCTAAGTGTCGGATGGTTTGGGGTTTTATTCCCTCTGTGATATCTACAACCAGCAGAGCTCCTTCTGCCCCGGCAGCCCCTGTAAGCATATTGGAAATGAGTTCCGCGTGGCCTGGAACATCGATTAATTGATAATTTCTTTTTTTTCCTTTTAAAAGGACTCTTGTAGTATCCATTGTCATTTCTCTTTCTCTCTCTTGATAAAAACTATCTACTAAATGAGCTAACTCAAATTGTTTGCCGTCCGACTCATCCACTTCCTTTATCTCTTTAATCCGGCTTTCTTTAATTGATTTAGTGTCTAATAATAACCTGCCAATTAAGGTAGATTTTCCATGATCCTTGTGACCGATTAAAACAACTGGAATTTCTTGCATAAATCTGTTAGGGTTTGCCTTTTTTATTTAATCTCTTTAGTTGCATGACTATCTCTTCTTCTTTTTTATTATGAGCACTTATACTTTTCCTTGAAAGTCTTATTTCAATAAATTCTATCAACAATCTCGCGTGTCTATCTTTAATTTTTAAAAAGGGTAAAATGTTTTCCAAAATTGGTTTGCATTTATATCCATGAATAAAACATTCATACTTTGTTTTCCAGAATGGGTGATTCTCTCCAGAAAGAGTACATGTTGCATTCAATTTTTTGTCCAGCCATTCAGCAAGATTCCTATTTGTTGTAGTGATTGCTATCTTTGGATGATAAGAATTTTCTCTAGAGCATTTATCAACAGTAATTGTTCCCTCTCCATCAACTATCCCCGCCAAATAACCCCATTCTTCTTTTTTAAGGTTTAGTTTCTTTTTTGCTTGATATTTAAACTTCTCTAAAGCTCTTGAATACCCTATTTTGTTTAACTTCTCATAAATCGCTTGGTTTGTTCTGTCGGGAAGTAATCTTAATAATTCTTCTATTGGCTTTCCTCTGTTTTCTTTCAGAATTCGAACTTCTTTCTCGCTCCAGGAATCTACCCTTTCGCCTTTTTTGCGAGTAGGAATTCCGTATTTTATTAGCCAATTTCTAACTGTAATATAATGAACACGGAACTTCTTACCGATTTCTGGCATTGACATTCCTTCTTTTAGATATAAATCTCTTAAGGTTTTCTTCCCGGGTATCACCATACACCATGTTTATTAGAAATATCCGAGCTGCCTAAGTCGCTCCATAACATATTCTTTCTCTTTTTCCATAGCTCTTCCGCTTCTTTCTTCTATCTGACTGGTTTTTACTTCTTCAATGATTTTATCAATGGTGTCGGCATTGGAAGAAATAGGATGGGTAACTTCTTTGTAACCCAAACTTCTATATCTCTTGCCATTCTTAGCCAGATATAGAGAATTAAAAGGAATATTTTTCTCTCTGGTATATTCCCAAACATCCAATTCCGTCCAATGAAGTAATGGATGGACCCTGACATGAGAGGCGTCTTTAAACTCAGAAATGTAATTAAAAATCTCTGGTGGCTGATTTTTAAAGTTCCAGTGAAAATCTTTGTCTCTTGGGCTAAAATACCTCTCTTTTGCCCTAATCCCGTGCTCATCTCGACGAATCGAAACAACTAAAGCATCAAATTTATATTCTGCTAATAATTTTCTAAGGGCTTCGGCTTTATTCAAACCTTCGGTGGTTCCTGAAATTCCATCTTTCTCATGTTTTACTTTACCAATAATAAGATTTACTCCCCACTCTTTAACAATTTTATCTCTAAATTGATAACTCTCTGGAAAATCGTGCCCGCTATCAAGATGAATGGCTGGAAAAGGTAGTTTACCAAAAAAGGCTCGTTTACATAAATAAAGCATTAAAGTGGAATCTTTCCCCATCGACCAAAGCATGGCTGGATTTTTAAAACGGGCCTTGGTTTCTCTTAAAATATAAATACTTTTTTGTTCCAGTTGCTGAAGATGAAAATCCATATTGATACCTTTATTTTATATCACAAAATTTTAAATTAGCCAAGCCCTGGTTAATGTCCAGACCCCTAATGTGATTACTAAAATTCCTAATCCTTTTTTTAATTTCTTTTCTGACCTAATCTTCGCAGTAAAATGAGGGCCAATCACAGCCCCAATTATTGACCCGATGGTCAATAGTAAAAGGAATCTCCAATCTGATATTCCTTTTGTAAAGAAGTAAGTTAAGAATCCAACAATACAAACTGGGGTTTCGGCCAAAGCAGTAGATCCTATAGAACTTTTACCATCCCTTCCAGAGATCATTTGGCCCGAAGTGACTATCGGCCCAAAACCGCCCCCCGAGATTCCTTTATTAAAAGCGCTCAACGCTCCTATTCCGATTATCTTCTTCCAAGAAAATTTGAAATTAGTTTTGGAAAGAAGAATTATCCCCATTGCAAGAACTAATATCCCGATATAGGTTTTTAAAACAACCTTTGGAATGTTTACAGCAACCAAGGCGGCAAGAATTGTCGCAATTATCCCTAAACCGGCAATACAAAAGGTCACTTTTAAATCTTTAGTTAGTCCTCGATTAAAGCCTTCCCTGTAGCCCAATTGGGACAATCTCTCCTTTATATGGGTCGGGTCTTTACTTTTTAAGGTAAAATCTACATTTTTCAAACGGTGATGAAGTATAGCAGCAATAAACCCTCCGAGCGCTTGAGAAAATAAAATTGAGGGAACTACTAAAAGAGGGTTAAATCCGGCGATAATAAGAACGGGGGAAAGAATTGTCCCATACATCATCCCTAAAGAAGAGTCAATAAATTCACAGATTAAAGATCCTATAATCAATCCTAAAACTGTGGTTAAAGCAAACTCCATAAAAGTTAATTTGGATATTAGAAATAGCCTAAAGGACGAAGTCTTTTTTGATTTTTCGTCTCTCTTCTGCGAAAAAGTTTCTTATTTTTTTTCGCGGCCGCTATTTCTCTTAAGACAAAAGTTGTCTAATCGGAGACAGATTTAAATTCGGCACCTCTTTTCTGATTCTGGCTTTCTTAGACAAATGAAGAGAAAGAAAGATCAAGTATCTTTTCTTTAACATGTGTAATTATAAACAATTATAATTAAAATAATACTTTATATAGATCTCGTCAAAGTTAAGACCGGGAATAATCTTTTCTAAATACCAATCATTGTAATCAAATTACCGTAAAAAAAAAGCAGGGGCAAGATGAACTTGCCCCTCATTTATCTGAAAATCTCAAATAACTTTCTCCTGTGCTGATATTTTCCAAATCTTCAGTTTTTAGTCACTGGTCTCTTCCAGTTCCTCCATTGATTTTTTGGCATCGTCGATAAATTGAGCCACTGTTTCTTTGGTTCTGGCGCCAAGTAAGGATTTGGCAATTACCTGAGGAGGAATGGTTAAAATATGGGCACCTGTTCTTGACCAGTATTCAACATTCTCTGGGGTTCTGACTG
>JAGGTM010000039.1 GCA_021163745.1 bacterium | reverse complement strand
GAGCCGTGAACCAGAGCAACGCGTGGTTCATGGTCGTATACCGTGTGTTTTGGTATACGGCTTCGGAAAAGAAATCTAAAAACCTAAAACTCCACAGGCGGGGGGCTTTGCCCCCGCCTGTTCTAAAGATGTTTTACAGCCCTTTCGCTCGCCCGCCCTTCGGCCGGGCTCGCTTATATTTAACTTGGATTTGTGTATCAGTTTATCCTTGTAATATTCTTTTAAAAATTTCTACCGCCCTTTTTAATCTCTCTAGTTCTAATGGTTTATAATAATCTGCTTTGTGTATCGGTTGATCCACTTTTCTTTCTCCTCTAAGCAGAGTGATAATATTTAAATCTATATCGAAATAGGAAAGTAAAGTATGAGTAGGAGGACTTCCATATTTGCCACTTACTGAAAGAGAATAATCGCCACCTAATTGACTTTCTAGTTGAAGCAAAACAAAAGAGGCTTCAGGATAGATATGTTTTAAAAGCGTGCAATCAACAAGAATTCTTTTCAACATGGCATTTTCGGTATACGCTTTACATTCAATAGAAATTTTGAATCTTCCATCTATATGGACTCGAACATCAGGTTTTATTCTGTAAAACATTTTTTCAATATTTTTCTCTATATATTCTCTTACCTCGGGATCCTTGATCCTATTTATATAGTCCTTTTTGAGGGGAATTTTTATAGTTTCATTAATGAAAAAAAGTCTATTTTCATTTTTTCCTAAATCTAACCAAGCTATTTTTATTAGTTCTTTTCCTATACTCTCCACTAGTTTTCCTTTTCCTGCTCTCACTATTCCTCCATAAGCCCTATCTGTAGCATTTTGGGCACGCGTATCAATTCCTTTAACCAAGGATTCATATGCTTTTATTATAGAAATAAGTTTTTCATTGATTCTTCTATTCATAGGAGCATAGTGAAAAATTAAAATAACGAATTTCCTTCCTTGTTAATTCTTATTTCTGCTTTTCTACAATACTCTTCAGAAATATCAATCCCTACATACACCCTTCTAAGTCTTTTAGCCACAAGGGTGGTTGTTCCTACCCCATTAAAGGGATCTAGTACCACATCATTCTTAAAGCTAAATAGCTTAATTACTCTTTTAGCTAATTCTTCAGGGAACATAGCCGGGTGTCCATATTCTTTCATTTTGTATTCCGGGGGAATATCCCATTTTGCGTATACCCATTTTTTAAATTCATCTGCAGTGATATCTGCAGATTTTCTATTTCCTCTATGTGTTAAAGTACCCTTCGAGAAAATTTCTAAGAACTCCCACGTATATTTCAGATAAGGATTGCTTGGACTTTTCCAACTTCCCCAAGCAGTATATTTACAATTATAATTATGTTTATCCCATAAAATTTCTCCTTTCCAAATTAATTTATTTTTCGTAAAAAATTCCGAAATAATATGATGAATAGGAATATAATCTGAAAAAAGAGGTTGAACGTTTACCACAATTCTCCCCCCGTATTTAAGTACTCTTATACATTCTTTGAAAATTCTAAATAGTTTATCAAAATATTCCTGCCAGTTTATCCCATCTTTGTGATTTTCATATTCAAGCCCAAAATTATAAGGAGGCGAAGTAAAGATTAAATCAATACAATTATCTGGGAAGTTTCTTAAAACTACCTCGCTATCTCCAGTGATGATTTTATTCTCAAATCCCTTAGGAAGTTTGTTATTCACCCAAGAAAATTGGTGCTCTCTCGCATAGTAAAATTTGCCTCTCTCTATTTCTTTTTTCTTTCTATCCTTAACTTTTCTCTCTTTGTTATACCCAACATATATTCTTTTTTTTCCTTTTAATCCATAACTTTTTATCTCTTTTATGCGATTAGCAATCTGTTGTAGTATATTAATTTCGGACATTGAATAAACTCTCGAAAACTGACGAATTTTGTATAGAAAATATGAAAAATCTAATTGTCTTATAAAAATGATTAATCTACCATTCCTTGTTTCAAAAAAAATATCTTCTCGGGGGAAATAGGAAAAAAATCGAGAAAGAATAAATAATATTTTCTCGTCAACATTAAAGGGTATAACTATCTTTCGATATTCCTCTCTTGCTCTTTGAGGGTTATTAATAGTTAAAGTTTTTTGCTCCATCATTTCAATTATATCAGATTTTTTTTAATACACAAATCCAAGTTAAATATAAGCGAGCCCGGCCAAAGCGCCGGCCAAGTAAAAGGGCTGGCAAAACATTTTAATAGGAAAAATAGGGACGTGTCTTTTTTATCAAGACAAAAAGCCCATCGCTGGGCAGTTTAAAAATATAGTAGTAAGTAGCAGGAGGGTAGAGATAATTTAAGACATAGCAGGTTGTAATAATCCTTTTATTTGTTCTAACAGGTATTCAGGACATTTAATTAAATCTATCCATTTCAAAGTTCGAAAATCGTCCCATCCGGCGAGCCATTTCTTTCTGATACGAACTCTTCCAGCTAAAATTCTTGTTTTTTGAAAAATTATCTATAATTAATCTGTTTGACATCTGTTTTTTCTTTGCTATCATAAAAATGTATGACTAACCGAGTTTCCAAAAGTATTGTTTTACCAAAATCTGCTATCAGGGAAAAAGAGGGAATAGTGATTTTGCCATTGAAAAAATGGAAAATAATTGAGCAGCAATTAGAAGATTTAGAAATGTATAGATCTGAAGGTTTAGCGAGAGAAATTGAAAAAAGAAGGAAAGCGAAAAAAACTATTCCTTTAAAATCTCTTCTCAAAAAATATCACATTTAAATTTGTGTTTACTTTTGAATTTAAAGCAAAAGCGGCTAAAGAGGTGGAGAAATTGCCACCTCAAATTCGAAGAAGAATTTTAAAGAAACTTAAGTTTTATTCTTCGCAAAAGAATCCATTAAAATTTGCTGAGAGATTAAGAGATCGAAGTTTTGGAGAATTCAGATTTCGAATAGGAGATTATAGAGCCCTTTTTGATGTAGAAAATCATAAGATTATCATTTTAAAAGTTGGTCACAGAAAGGATATCTATAAGGATTGTTAGGAGACAAAAAAGCCCACCGCTGGGTAATTTGAAGAAATAGTAAGTAGCAGGGTGGGATAGAAGTTATTTGTTATTTTCAATTTTCCACAGGGATCTGCTCTTGACAATTTTTTGTTTTCATCTAGAATAATAATTGAAAGTCGCCTGCGCCTGCTTTAAGCAGCTGTGCAGGTTTTTTATTTGATTTTAGAATTTGACATTTCTTTTTAATTTCTTAAAATAAAAATATATGAAAAAATCTTTGCTAACCAAGATTAAAAATCAACCTTTTCCGGTAATTGTTGAAAAAGACGAAGATGATTTCTATGTCGTTGAATGTCCTCTTTTTAAAGGATGCTATAGTCAAGGTAAAAGTTTAGATGAAGTTCTCAAGAACATTCGAGAGGTTATTGAAATTTGTTTAGAGGAGAAAGAAAATCAAGAAATTCTTAAAACATATAAACCAAAAGAGTTAAGCCTTCATACTATTAAACTTTAAATGTGCCAAAACTCCCTCTAATCTCTGGGAAAAAAGCGATAAGAATATTCACTAAAGTTGGCTACCGAATAGTTAGACAGAGAGGTAGCCATATTCGTTTACACCATCCTCAAAAAAGACCTTTAACTATTCCAAATCACAAGGTTTTAGGAAAGGGAATTTTAAGGAAATTACTAAGAGATGCCGAATTATCAGTGGAAGAGTTTATAAAATTACTGAAATGAATAGCGGAGGAGGTATACTCGGAATGTCAGGTGGCGGTAAGGTAATTCCTCTGCTTGTTTTAGCATCAATTCAGGGCACTTAATTGAATTTATCCATTTCAAAGTTCTAAAATCGTCCCATCTGGCGAGCCGCGAACCAGAGATTACTT
>JAGGTM010000074.1 GCA_021163745.1 bacterium | reverse complement strand
TTAAAAAACTTGGCTTTTCAATATTAAATCCTAAAAAAGGAATATATAAAGGAGAGTATATTGAAAAAATAAGAAAGAAATTAAAAAAAGATTTAGAAAGAATGTCTTTTGAAAAAGCAGGAGAAAAAGCAGGGAGAATTATTTTAAATGAGATGATAAAACCAACTGTAAAGAAGATGGGAATTAGATTTGATAAATGGTTTTCAGAAAGTTATCTTTATAAATCAAAATTAATAGATAAAGTTATAAGAATGCTTAAAAATAGAAAATTGGTTTATGAAAAAAATGGAGCATTATGGTTTAAGTCTAAAAAGTTCGGAGATGATAAGGACAGGGTTCTTATTAAAAAAAGCGGAGAACATACTTATTTTTTATCAGATATTGCTTATCATTGGGACAAATTCAAAAGGAGAAAGTTTGATAAAGTAATAAATATTTGGGGAGCAGATCATTTTGGATATATTAAAAGAGTTATGGCAGCAAAGAAAGCACTGGATATTAAAGGAGAATTAAAAATTATAATTACACAACTAGTAAAACTTTTTAAAAATGGGAAAGAAATAAAAATGTCTAAACGAGCGGGGACCTTTATAACCTTAGACGAGCTAATCAAAGAGGTGGGAACAGATGTTTCTCGTTTTTTATTTTTAACTCGTTCTCCAGATACTCATCTGGATTTCGATTTGGATTTAGCAAAAGAAGAATCAAAGAAAAATCCTGTTTATTATATTCAGTACGCTTACGCAAGAATAAGAAATATTTTAAAAAGATCAAAATATACAGATTCAGAGATATTTAGAGCGGACTTCAGATTATTAAATCACAAATATGAAATTGAATTAATCAAACAACTTCTTAGATTCCCCGAGGTAATTGAAGATATAGCTTATGACTATCAGGTGCATAGGTTATGTTATTACACCTTGGAATTAGTTTCTATTTTTCATAAATTTTATGAGACCAACAGAGTGATAGGCGAAGATAAAGAAATTACTTTATCTCGTCTAGCATTAGTAAAATCCACAGAGATTATTTTAAGGAAAAGTTTGGATATAATGGGAATTTCCGCTCCCTGTAAAATGTAATTATATTTTCCCTGGATAATTTGGTGCTTCTTCTGTAATTAGGATGTTGTGAGGATGAGATTCTTCTACTGCCTGCGGGGTGATTCTAATGAATTTTGCTTTTTTATGCAACTCTTTCATATTTTTTGCCCCGCATAACCCCATTCCTGATTTTAACCCCCCAATAAGCTGGTCTACTACATTTTTGAGCGGCCCCTTATATATCACCCTTCCTTCCACTCCTTCTGGCACCAGTTTTCCCGGCACTTGATTGTATCTATCTAACGACCCTCTTTTTAACGCTCCTATGGATCCCATTCCTCTGTAAGATTTGTACGCCTTTCCTTTGAAGTAGATTAGTTCGCCGGGCGCTTCTTCTGTTCCTGCAAACAAAGACCCAATCATAACTGCATCTGCTCCCGCTGCTATCGCCTTGGTTATATCTCCTGAATATCTAATTCCTCCATCCGCAACAATAGACACATTTAATTTCTTTGCTTCTTTAGAACAGTTTAAAACTGTACTCAGTTGCGGAATTCCTACTCCGGTTACTATTCTGGTTGTGCAAATGGATCCAGGGCCTATTCCAACTTTTATTATTTGCGCTCCCGCATTGGCTAAATCTTTTGTCCCTTCTTTTGTGGCTACGTTTCCGGCCATAATAATTATTTTAGGATATTTTTTTCTTATTTGTCTTACTGTTTCTATTACTCCCCTGGAATGTCCGTGAGCGGTAGAGATTACTAATATATCGGCACCCGCGTTTACAGATTTTTTTGCTCTTTCCATTGCTTCTTCCCCCACTCCTATAGAACTTCCAACTTTTAATCTACCCTTTTTGTCTTTTACTGCCTTGGGCCATTGAATTATTTTGTTGATATCTTTAAATGTAATCAACCCCTTAAGATTTCCTTTTTTGTCTACTATGGGGAGTTTTTCGATTCTGTGTTTGTGAAGAATTTGTTCTGCTTTTTTGAGATTTGTTCCGGTAGGAGCAGTTATTACTTTTTTGGTCATATATTTGGATATTTTTGTCTTTGCGTTTTTTGCGAATCTTATATCTCTTATAGTTAGAATTCCTTTTAATTTTCCATTTTCTGTAATAGGAATGCCTGAAATGTTATTTTGTTTCATTATTTCTAGAGCATCGGCAATAGTGTTATTTGGGCATAGAGTAATTGGATCTGTAACAAACGCGCTTTCAGATCGTTTAACCCTGTAAACTTCCTCGGCTTGATTGTCCGGAGATAGATTTTTATGGATAATTCCTAATCCACCCAATCTGGACAGTGCAATAGCCAGTTTGGATTCGGTTACTGTATCCATATCTGCGGAGATAAGAGGAATATTTAAATAAAGATTTTTGGCCAAATATGTTTTTACTTCCACATCTTTGGGAAGTATATTTGATTTTTGGGGCAATAACAATACATCATCAAAGGTTAGATTTAAATCTGGAAGAATACACATATTTACCGCCGCACTACCAGAAACTTACTAGGTAGTCTCTGGATGAATGAAAAAAATATTCCAAGGGTAATGCTCTAAGCTTGCATCTGGTTTACCACGCGTCACGAATGTTAGGCCGTGGTGTGTTGGGTAAAGCTGTAGAGCGTGGTTTACCATAATTTGCTCTGAACATTATTAGAGTATTTTATGTTTAGATGTTTATAGGCCAATTTAGTAACTATTCTCCCTTTTGGTGTCCTTGTTAAGAGCCCTAATTTCATTAAATATGGTTCATAGATTTCCTCGATAGCATCTTTCTCTTCGTTGGTTGCTGCTGATAACGCAGAAATTCCCACTGGCCCTCCGTCAAATTTTTCAATAATAGTTTCCAAAATATATCTATCCGTCGGCTCTAAGCCAAGATGATCAATTTCAAGCATTTCCAATGCCTGTTTTGCAATTTCTTTGGTTATTACTCCATCTCCTTTTACTTGTGCGTAATCTCTTACTCTTTTTAATAACCTGTTTGCCACGCGAGGAGTAAATCTGGAGCAATTGGAGATGATTTCAGCAGCCTCGTTTTCAATTTGAATATTTAAAAGATCCGCGGATCTTTTGATGATTTTTTTAATCTCGGAAGGAGGATAAAAATTGAGGTGGAAAGTAATTCCAAATCTATTTCTTAAGGGAGAAGAAATTAGACCAATTCTAGTAGTTGCGGCAATCAAAGTAAAACGCGGAAGATCAATTTGCAAAGTTCTTGCAGATGGGCCTTTTCCGATAACTACATCTAACTTAAAATCTTCCAGCGCCGGGTATAGAATTTCCTCCAGTGTTTTGTTTAATCTGTGAAACTCGTCGAAGAATAAGATATCTCCCTGATTTAGATTAGTTAAAATAGCGGCTAAGTCTCCGGCTTTTTCTATTGCTGGTCCGGAAGTTATTCTTATGTTAGAATTTAGTTCATTTGCAATTATATATGCCAATGAGGTTTTCCCTAGGCCAGGATTCCCATATAAAAGGATATGCTCTATTGCTTCACTTCTTTTTTTTGCTGCTTCAATTAGAATTTTTAAATTATTTTTTATTTTTTCCTGCCCCACATATTCGTTAAAACTCTTTGGTCTTAATGCATTGTCTAGCTTTTTGTCTTCATTTAGTTGTGCATAGGTGGTTACCCTTGACATATTTTTATAATCTATTATAATAGTAAACGGAGGGTAGCCAAATTACGGCTACTTTTAGTATCCGCTAACCTGTAGGCAATAAGAGCCAGCACAAAAGGTCTCTTGGGGGCTTTCTCTCAGTTCGGGTAATCCGGCTTCTGCTAGATTATTCCTCGGAAAAGCCCACCCCCTCTGGTATCTCAGAGGGCTATTGCCTACGGGTTAGTGGATACTGACTTCCTGCTACTCTTTCTACCTCTTCTATTGTTGTTATTCCTTGAAGCACTTTTAATATTCCGTCTTCATACATAGTTCTCATTCCTTTTTTTCTTGTTAATTCAAAAATTTGGATATGTGAAGGAGATTGAGAAATTAGTTTTTCTATTTCTTCATCTTTTACAAACATTTCAAAAATTCCTATTCTCCCCTTATATCCAATTTTACTGCATTTTTTACATCCCTTTGCTTTGTATAGTTTTATCTTTCCGTTTTTAACCGCAGACACAGGGTTTGATGTTTTTAGTATTAATTTTAATTTCTGTTTGTCTATATTTTTTATTGCGTTTTCTATTTTTTCCAATTGAGACGAAGAAGGAGTAATTTGTTCTTTGCAATAGGGACAAAGCTTTCTTACTAGTCTTTGTGCCATGACTACATTTAGAGCAGAGGCAAGAATATTAGGTTTTATCCCCAGTTCGATGTATCTGGGTATTGCTCCGGCAGCGTCGTTTGTGTGCAAGGTGGTAAATAATAAATGTCCGGTTAAAGCAGAATGCAAAGCAACTTCTGCAGATGTTTTGTCTCTTATTTCTCCTATCAACATTACATCAGGATCATGTCTTAAAATAGATCTTAACCCTTTTAAAAAGGTATACCCCTTTTCACGGTTTACCTCTGTTTGTACTATTCCTTCTAAACGATATTCAATTGGGTCCTCCAACGTAATAATTTTAATATTGGGTTTATTTATTTCCTTTATAAATGCATACAAAGTAGTGGTTTTTCCGCAACCGGTGGGTCCTGTATTTACAATCATTCCATTTGGCTTTCTTATTTCTTTTTCCATTGTTTTTAACATGTCCTTTTCTAATCCCAGTTCAGAGAAACTTAAATCAATTAAATCTGGATTAAGGATTCTTAATACGATGTTTTCCCCATAGAGCCCGGGGATGCAGGAAGTTCTGATATCAATAAATTTATCTTTTAATTTAATAGAAAAACTTCCATCTTGAGGCACATCTGTTATATTGATGAGAAGGCCTGAAATTAATTTAATTCTAGATAAAAGCATTTTATAATTTTCTAAAGATAAATAGGTTACATCATATAAAATTCCGTCAATTCTGTAACGAAGAAGAGTTCTGTTTTTTTCTCTTTCAAAATGGATATCAGAAGCAAGAGTCTGCAGACCCCCGGTTAAAATAAGTTCGAGCATTTTGGAAGTATAACTGATGGGCTGGGATTGTAATTCATTTATTTTTTCTTTTAACCCATTTAAATTTTTAATTTCTGCCTGAAACTGAAAAATTGAGGAAGTGTCTATTTGTATTTGTCTTATAAAACTGGCTTCTGGTATTATCTCTTGATATTTTGACCATGCCTTTCGTAGACTTTTTGGAGATACTACAACAAGATTGTAATAATATCCTTGTTCTTTTAATTTATCTAAAATCTCTCTGGTATTTTTATCCAAAGGATCTTTTACTGCTACATATATTCTCTTTCCTTCTTTTTTGATTACAGCCAGATTTCCTTTTTTTGCTTCTTCTTCAGGAACAATGCTTACTACAGAAGGGTCTATAAAATAAGTGGACAAATTAAGATATGGCAGCCCAAATTCTTGGGCTTTTTTTCTTGCTTCTTCTTCCTCCTCTTTTCTTCTTATAGATTTTAGTTTTTCTTCTAAATCTAATATCATTATTTTATGTTAACCTATATATTGAAATTTTTAAATATTGACGAATTAAAATTTCGTGTTTTTATTTTTCAGGCGTTAAACAATTTGGCTATGATACCGAAATAGATTTTGGTTGAGCAATTAAAAATGATACTAAAATTGGTTTTAGTTTTTTGTAAATTTGATTGACAATTTTCATGTTTTGACTAAAATACAAGAAATGGGTAACTTAGCTTTAAAATCTTATGATAAATTTATATTTTCTTATAGGAATAATAATTTCTTTAAGCATAGGCGTAATTTTAGGTTATCTGGCTAGACAATCTATTGCAAAAAGGCAGGCGGGAACGATTGAGGCGAAGATAAATAAGTTAATTTCTAATGCAAAAACTCAAGCGAAAGAAACGTTATCTAAAGCAAAAGAACAGGCGGATAAAATATTGGAAGAGGCAAAAAATCAACAGAGGGAAGTTCAAATTCGTTTGGCAAATATTCAAGAAAGATTGACCAGAAAAGAGCAGAGTATAGAGCGAAAAGATAGAGAATTGGAGCAGGCATACAAAAAGCTAAAAGAAAAAGCAAAGCAAATAAAGATTATAAGAAGCGAAATAGAGAACTATAAAAATGAGGAAATTAGAAAACTTGAGAAAATTTCGGGGCTTTCCAAAAAAGAAGCAAAAGAAGCGCTTATAAACAACATAGAAGCAGAATATAAACAAGTTTTATTAGATAGAATTAAGAAGCTGGAAGAAGAAGGGAAAGAAGAATTAAATAGAAGGGCGCAAAAAATAATTGCATTTGCAATTCAGAGAATTTCTGCCCCCTCTGCTTCTGAACTGACTTCTACTACAGTAAGTTTGCCGGATGAAGACCTGAAAGGAAGGATTATTGGGAAAGAAGGAAGAAATATAAAAACATTTGAAAAACTTACTGGAGTAGAACTTCTAATTGACGATACCCCCGGAGCAGTGACTTTATCCTGTTTTGATCCGGTAAGAAGGCAGATTGCAAGAATTGCATTAGAGAGATTATTAGCCGATGGAAGAATCCAGCCCGCGAGGATTGAAGAAACTGTAGAAATGGCAAAACAGGAAATTAATCAAAAAATTCAGGAGGAGGGAGAAAAAGCAGTATACGATGCGGGGGTTTTGGGATTGGATCCTCGTCTAGTAAAAATATTAGGAAGATTGTATTTTAGGACAAGTTATGGACAAAATGTCCTTTATCATTCTGTGGAAGTAGCACATTTGGCTTCTGCCATTGCTTCTGAACTAGGAGCAAATGTGGAGATAGCAAGAAAGGCAGGACTTTTGCATGATATCGGAAAAGCATTAGATCATGAAATTCAGGGGTCTCATGTGGAAATAGGAAGAAGAATATTGGCAAAATTTAATATAGAAGAAGAAACAATAAAAGCAATGCAGGCACACCACGAAGAATATCCTTTTGAGACAATAGAGTCAGTTATTGTGCATGTAGCAGATAAAATTTCCGGAGCGAGACCAGGAGCAAGAAAAGATACTCTAGAAGCATACCTGAGGAGATTACAGGAACTAGAAGATATTGCGAGTTCTTTTGACGGGGTAGAAAAGGCATATGCTATTCAGGCGGGAAGAGAAGTAAGGGTTTTTGTTAGCCCAGAGAAAGTGGACGATTTGGGGGCATACAAATTAGCCAAAGAAATTGCCAATAGGATTCATGAAGAGTTGCGTTATCCCGGAGAAATTAAAATAAATGTGATAAGAGAAACCAGAGTAATAGAATATGCTAGATAGTTTAAGTTTATTCTGTTTCTGTTTTAATTATGAAAATTCTATTTTTTGGTGATATTGTAGGCAAACCGGGCAGAGAAGCAATAAAAATTGTTTTGCCTAAATGGAGAAAAGAATACCGGCCAGATTTTGTAGTGGCAAACGGAGAAAATATAGCTCATGGGAGGGGGATTACCGAAAAATCATTAAAAGAAATTTTGGATGCGGGAATTGATTTTGTTACTTCCGGAGATCATATTTGGGATAATAAAAAAGTTATTTCTCTTTTAGAAAACGAAGAAATTCCACTAATCAGACCAGCAAATTATCCTTCTATTTGCCCCGGAAAAGGATGGAAGGTAGTTCAGATTAGAACAAAGAAAATTTTAGTTATTAATTTGATTGGAAGAGTTTTTATGCACTACAATTATGATGACCCATTTAGGTGTGCAGATGAAATTTTAAGCGAAGTAGAAGATATTGATAGCGTGATAGTAGATTGGCATGCAGAGGCAACTTCAGAAAAGATATGTTTAGGGTGGTATTTAGACGGAAGGGTTTCAGCGGTGTTAGGAACGCATACTCATATTCCTACGGCAGATGAGAGAATTTTGCCAAGAGGCACTGCTTATATTTCAGATGTAGGGATGGTAGGAGTTAAAGATTCTTCTTTAGGAATGGATAAAGAAATAGCATTGAAGGTATTTAAAACCCAAATCCCTTACAGATTAGAAGTAGCCCAAGGCCCTGTGGAGATCAATGCAGTTTTGGTGGAAACTTTATCTAAAAATAAGGCAAAGTCAATTAAAAGATTGAAAGAAGTATTGGAATTATAAATGAGAATTTTTAAGATTCTATAAAAAAATTGGCCTCTGAAAGCCAATTTTTTTATGCCCAGGGCGGGATTTGAACCCGCACGCCTAAAATTAGGCACAGCTCCTCAGGCTGCCGCGTCTGCCAGTTCCGCCACCTGGGCTTGAATTTTTAAAATATTTTCTATTTTTCGACGTTTTCGTAAAAGACAGGGAATATCTTTTTTATAGTACATTTTTTTCCACAAAATTTGAGAACTGCGTTTAGCATATTGTATTCTCCATGCCCCTTTTGTATATTCACGTATACTTCCGCGCACTTTTGCTAAACTTTCAATACGTGAGTGAAGCCATTTAAGATGAGATACACTACTAGAAATGAAATAAGTATAAAACATAAAGCTATTTAACCATCTTTTATCCCAAAATGAAAAACAAGAACCATCTCCGTCAAAATGTCCTCTTAAAAAGTCAAAGAAATATTTATTTGGTATTTTAAGAGCGCTTATGGTTTTTGATTTATGTGGCGTTAATCCAATTTTCTCTAACCAACGATAAAGTTTGACATTTCCAAATTGAACCTGATAATATTTCTTTTCTTTCCCCTCGCCTCTGCTTTTCCGCCCTATTTTGTTTTTCAATTTTAAACATTTACAGAATGTTTCAACTAATTCTTTATCTTTAGAGGTAAAATTTATATGTCTTCCATCAATAGACAAACTTCCATCTGTGGTTAATAACCCAATAGCGTAAGCAAATTCAGGAGTCCATTTTATAATATAATTTTTATTTTTCTGATTACCTCTCATAAATCTGATTATTTTTTCAAAAATCTCTTTCAATCTTGAATCCTTTTCAATCTCGCTTCTTTGGCTGATTTCTTTTTTAGCTCAAGCCACGCGTCTGCCAGTTCCGCCACCTGGGCTTTTAATCTCACACCATGCCTGTAAAAGCATAGTGTGGAGGTTTACTTTGTTATTTCCTTTAACCTCGCCTGTTTAGCAGATTTTTTTCTTAAATAATAAAGTTTTGCCCTTCTTACTTTGCCTTTTCTGATTACTTCAATTTTTTGGATAACTGGAGAATGAATAGGAAAAATTTTCTCTACTCCTACTCCATGAGAGATTTTTCTTACCGTAATGGTAGCGCCTATTCCTTTTCCGTGTTTTCTTGCGATAACTACACCCTCAAATGGCTGGATTCTTTCTTTGTTTCCTTCTTTTATTTTTTGGTAGACGCATACAGTATAACCCGGCCGAATTTCGGGCAAATCTTTTCTTAGTTGAGATTTTGTAAATAGAATAACTTCATCCATAGGAGTTTTTTAACCTTTAGATTTTTTCTCTAACCATTTTAATGAGTTTATTAAGTCTGTTGGCAATGGAGATGCAAACGATTTTAATATACCACTTGGTAATTTAAATTTCAAGTAGTAAGCATGAAGAAACTGTCTTTTTAGTTCGGGTATCTGCGGTGTTCTTTTAAATTTATATTTTTTATCCCCTAAAATAGGATGTCCGATGGAGGATAAATGTACTCTTATCTGATGTGTTCTTCCTGTTTTTGGAATAACCTCTAAAAAAGAAAACCATTGATTTTTTACTTGAAATTCTTTTATAACTTTGTATTGAGTTATAGCAGATTTTGATTTTTTGTCTAATAATGCTTTTCTCTTTCCGTTTTTAGAAATAGTTATTGCTTTATTAATTATTCCTTTTTTGTCTTTTATTTTTCCATAAACTAAAGCAAAATAATGTTTTTCGATTTCTCCTTTTGAAAATTTTGAAATTAAATAATTAAATGAAAAATTATTTCTGGCAACAATTATTAACCCAGAAGTATCTTTGTCTAAACGATGTACAATTCCTGGTCTTATAGGGTCATTTCCTACTTTTTTAATCTCAGGGAATTTTTTACAAAGATAGTCAATTAAAGTTTTAGGATGCTCTTTTGATTTTACAGGATGAACAAGTATTCCCGCTGGTTTTTCTACTATTATCACATCTTTATCTTGATAGATAATTTTAATTTTCATTAAAATTTGAAGCAGAGATGAGGAAATTTGAGCTCGTGACCTCTGCTGCTTATCCGCCTAAATTTTGGACCTGACCGGACTTGAACCGGTAACCTCCTCAGTGCAAATGAGGTGCTCTGCCAATTGAGCTACAGGCCCATTTCCAAAATTTGAGTGGGTACCGACTAAGTACCCTCTTTATAAGTGGGCGAGGCAGGACTTGAACCTGCGACCTCTCCGACGTATGTCGGAGCGCTCTAACCAACCGAGCTACGTTCCTTTTATAAGTAAGTGGGCGAGGCAGGAC
>JAGGTM010000061.1 GCA_021163745.1 bacterium | reverse complement strand
TTTTTCATCAACAACAAGCGATAGCCATAAACGAAGTTTAGCAATTTCTACTGCGCCCGGATCAATATCTACTCCGTAAAGACAATTTTGAATAGTATGACGCTTCAACTCATAAGAATCTATTTCCCTGTTGAGAATAAAATTCAGTCTTTTTCTCGCACTAATAATTTCTTGCATCATACCAACCAAGAATGCACCAGAACCGCAAGCCGGGTCACAAATTCTAATCGTTTTCAGTTTCTTATCTAATTCTTCAGCTTCTTTTTCCCATAATAAAAGGATTGCTCCTTCAATCACTTGTTCTTTTCTTCCACCACTTTTCCTAAACTTTTGATAATCTTTTTTTGTAATAACTTTTGGGTTAATTAATGATTCTATTTTTTTGCCTTCTATATCGCTACACTCGGTTTTTAAATAATTAATTAAACTTTGCTGGCACATATAATGAACAATCTCACGCGGAGTATAGTAGGTACCTTTTGATTTGCGGTCTTTTACTTCCAAAAGATTCTCAAATACTTTACCGAGCATTTCAGGGTCAACCGCAACCTCTTTTTCTAATGGTTCGTCTTCTTTAACTGTAAAATTATAGCGGTCAAAAATATCTAAAATACCTGTGCCAATATCACCCTCTTTTGTCTTGACATTGTTAGAAAATAACTCGTTAGGCAATAAAATATCTGTATGAACCCAATCATAGTTATTAAGTGGGTCAAAAAGCCCACCATTGAGGAATGGAATTTTACAATTAAACCTGTCTGAATAATCATCAGTTCTTTCAACCGCTAAGGTGTTATAAAAAAGAGGTTCTAGTACATCATTGAAAAAATTATCGTAATTGATAATTTCTTTTTCAAAGAGTAATCTCAAAAAGTTTTTTGGACCCGTTCCCCAATCCTTGTCTCTTTCAACACCAAACCAACCTTTTTTCTGTAAGAAATATAAAAAGACAATTTGGCCTAAAAGTTTTTTAGCAAAGTTGACTGTATCAATATTCTTTTTCTTAAAATCATGCCGAACTTTTTTATCTTTTTTAACAATCTCATCAAGGGCTTCTTTCACTTTATGGAAAAGTTGACGGTATTTCTCAAAAAATTCTTTGGTGACTTTTTCAACGCTGAAGGCTTCTTCTAAATCTCGGAGAGTAGGATCTCGGCTATCATCTTGTAAAATTGGCACTAACCGGCTTTGAGCGGTATGACTGCTTTCGTTTTTGCCAACTAAAAAAGAAAATCGTCTTGCTGGTGTTAGTTCTTGCCTGATTCTTACTTTTTCGCCTGAAGCGTCAAGACGGTAATCCATTTTGACTAAAGAAAATCGCCAATCATCTGAATCTGGAGAAACAAAGGCAACCAAAGCTGCGTCTTTGAGTACATTGCCCCGACTTCCATTTAGATACCAAGCAATGAAATTTCTCTGCATTGTCCGGGCTCGTTCAAGCGAAGTTTCTTTTTTAAGATGGACAATAAGTAAATCAATTTTTTTACCATCCTTATCTTGATATTTCCCTATTCGTTCAAGTGTCTTAATGTATGGTTTATACGCGTCAGGTATAAAATTGCCACGGTAGATAAAAGGGGCTAGTTCAATATGGTTTAACAAACTTTTAATAAAATAAACAAAAGATTCCTTATCAAAAGGATTTTGGAAAGTTTGACGAACTATTCTAACTGCTGAACTTTTTTCCATATTAGCTGGTGAAATATTCTGACAAAATAACTTCTCTTGGTCCGGAAGTTTGAGCAGCGCTTTCAGCAATATGTTCTTTTAGCAAATCACTGGGAATATTCTTTTGAAGAACTCCTAAAATTCTTAAAGAATTTAATCCGTTCTTTAATTCTTTGTTTAATTCCTGAAGCGTCCTTTTAGTCGTCTGTTTAGGCAAACCACCTTCTTCAATTTCTCTCATTACTTTTCTTAAATAAAGTTCTTGGTCTTCAGTAAATTTCCTAAAATCTCTTATTGCTTTTAGTATTTTCAACATTTGAGTAGCCGTGTCTCTGCCACCTCTCATTTTTAATTCTGGCATTTCTTCTATTGTGGCTAACTCAAACGCTTTTTTATTTTTATCAAGTAATTCATAAAAATCTTTACCAAGTTTCTCGCGTTTTGTATTTTGGGCTGTCTCTAATAATTTGGCTGCTGAAATAAAATCTAACTCCTGAGGTTTTCCTTTACTAACGATAAAGAATTTCTGAAGTTTACCCTTACGGAAATAAGTGAGAAGTGAATTGACTTTCTTGTCATTTTTTCTGGCAGTTCGGGCTTTTTTAGGTAACCGTTTAATTTTAGCAAATAGGTCGGGATTATTATCGCGAATGTCTTTGATAATTTGGAGGTATTTAAGTTCGCTCTCTTCTCTTTCGTCCTCGCCAGTAATTGTCTTTTTGGAAATTAAGCGATTGAATAATTCATGCGAACCGATTGGCTCTCCTTCAGTAAGAATTCTCGCATCATCGCCAAGTAAAGTCATAAAAGCATGAATTTTTGCCTCAGCAGCTTCTTTAAGTTTTATTAAACTATCAGACTGTTTAGTCGGGAAAAAGTTAAAAGTATAAATTCTATCAAAAGCGGTATCAACACGGTTAATACGACCCACTCTCTGCATCAATCGAGTCGGGTTCCACGGAATATCGTAGTTAATGACTACATCAGAACGATGAAGGTTAATGCCTTCTGATAAAACCTCTGTACTTACCAATATTCGATAATCGTCTTTAGGAAAACGAGCTCTGGCATCAAAATTTTCAATCACTTTTTCTCTAGTGGCAGCACTTGAGCCACCCGAATAAGATAATACCTGGTTGGGAAACTTACTTTCTAAGTTTTTGGCAAGATAATCACAAGTTTCTTTGGATTCAGTAAATACAATCAACCTGTGCTTTTTCAGAATCGGATGAGAAGAAAGCATCTTGATAAATTTCAATAGTTTTGGGTCGCGTTTAATATTTCGCCAAAGTTTTTGAATTTCTCTCAAAGTTTCTAAGTCCTGTTTTAGATCCTGTTTAAGTTCTTTCCTAAAATCTTTGGCTGAGTATTTCTTAGCTTTGTCTTCGTCTATCAGACGCTGGATTTTTTCCTCATCATCGTTTTCTAATAACTCAAAGATCTTATAAGTGTATTTTTTACTCACATAAACATTGCCTTTTTCGAGTTCTCTAAGAAATTTCTCGTAATATAGGATAAAACGCTCAATACTTTTTCTAAAAGCATAAAAACTGCTTTCCAATCGCTTTACTAAAAGAATTTTCATAAATTTTCCCATATTTCTTTGTGACAATTCTTCAGGCTGGGTAAGTTTTCCTTTATAGTAAAGCAAAGGCATATAACGAGCATACTTAAACTTTCTGGTAATAAACTCAATTGTCTTGTTAAATATTTTGTCTTCTTCGTTATTTAGCTCATAAAAAATTGCTTCCGGATTTTCTATTTTAGGAAATTTAAGTTTTTGTTTTTTTAAATCATCACTAAAATACTTTTCAATTTCTGTTCTTGTTCTTCTAACCATCAGATATTTAAGTACTTTTTCCCTAATTTCTTTTGCGTTTTCCTTAGCAACTTTAATATATTTTGCGCGGTCCTTATATCTATCCAGCCCCTTAA
>JAGGTM010000075.1 GCA_021163745.1 bacterium | reverse complement strand
TACACTCTCGAACCCCCGAGAGAAAAGAGTAGGTATAATGAGAATCCAATTTTTTTCTTTCAAAAAATAGAGGGGCTTTATTGATATATTCTTGAAATCGTGCAGGAATATCCTTTTTTAATTGCTCACCAATGCCCTCTGCGTTAAGAGGTTTGAAAGGATCATTTTCCTTATCTTTTTTCTGTAAATTCTCAGGCGTCCATTTGGTTTTTAGAAGTTTCACTATTTCATCAATTGGCTTATTGTGAAATTCTTCTTGACTAATCTGACCTCTTGGAGATACGGTTCCGAATTTAAAAGCAACATCCGGTCTAATCTTGTAATCTAACTTTAGCGTAAATCCTTTTTCGGTAGCCAACTTCTTTTCATTTTTTGTAAGATAATCGCAAATTACAGACAATATCCACGAGCCATATTTCAAGTGCCAATCTTCTTTTTCATTTTCTTTTTCTTGCTCTTTTTTAACAAAATAATTAATAACTTTTTTAACATATTCCTGCTTATCATTTTTATCCAATATCGGAAATACTTTTTGCAAGACATTTTTATATTCTTCGCCAATAATCTTATGATAATAGCGTTTTACCTCAAATAACCTAAAAATTGCTTCTTTTAATTCTTTCTTAAAAACTTTTGGACACAAACTTAATATAAATAATTTTAATCGCCAGGTCATTCTGCTGTCAGGCAAAACCTCTATATCATTTTTGTAGATATTTTTAACAAAATTTTTCTTGCTGCAATTTCTCTTAATTAACTGACGACCTAGAGAAACGATTACCGCTACCAGGTTTTTTATATTGTTTCTTTCGGGTATAGATATTTTACTTTGGCTTAATTTCAATTCAGCAATATCGTTTACATCATAAAGCAAGAGAAGTTTATCATAAAATTCAAATACTTCATCTTTTCCTTTTTCTCCAGTCACTTTAATTATTTCTCCCAGTTTTTTAGCAAGCAGAGAAAATGTTTCTTTAATATAGCGTTCGTCATCTATTTTCATTAAATAATCAAAAACCCTGATATTAGAAAAATCACTAAAATAAAACGGATTTTCTGTAAACTGATTTTTTCCTTTTTTGATTTCATCTTTTGTCTTAATTGATAAAACTATACCGGCTAAATCTAAAATTGCCTCGTATTCTTTAGCATCAAATAGAGTTTTAAACATTTTTTCATATTCAAAACCCCACTGGTTAAATGAACTCATTAATTTTACCCATTTTTCTTTTTTAATTTTCGAGATTACCTTTTTTAATTCTCCTGCCGGCAATT
Organism: bacterium; assembly: GCA_021163745.1. Lineage (GTDB taxonomy): Bacteria > Patescibacteriota > Minisyncoccia > Portnoybacterales > JAGGTM01 > JAGGTM01. The sequence continues at coordinate 2,689 of JAGGTM010000075.1, read as the reverse complement.
CACTGCAAATTCTTAAAAATTGATCAATAACTTCAGGATTAAAATTTTTCTCTGTTGTTGCTGTTCCTTCACTGCTTACAATTTCCGCTACCTTTGCTGGCTTCTTCCTTACCATTCTAACTAAATATCTTAATTCCGGCGTTCTATAACCATACCTTGTCGGGTCCTCTGCTTTCTGTTTAATAACATTCAAAAACCCATTCTTCCAAAGCCAATCAAGCCATCGCTCATCTGCTTTGGCAAAAAAATAATTTTTAGCGTCAAAATTTTTAGAAATCAATCCTAAAACCTCATCCTTTTCCACATCCTGAGGATTTTTTCCTAAAATTTCTTTTATTTTTTTATGTAGTTCGAGTTGGTTCATAATTGTATTTCCGTCAGTAATGTACAAAGATTGTTATTAATCCTATCAATTAAACTCTTGATCTCTACAAAACTGGGGGTATTTTTGCCGGTATGTATCTGTTTATGCCACTCTTCTAAAATAGAATAATCACTCTCTAACTCTGCTCTTATCATAGAATTTTTTGGCGTTATAATTATTTTATCACTGGCTGTTTTATACAGTTTGTCCAACTCGCTTTTGATTGATTTATAAGCAATATAATGTTTTATAATTATTGATTTTACATTGTTTTTATCCATTTGACTATATGCATCGTCTAATTTCTTATTTATATCTGGCAATAGATTTGGCATTTTACTAGATATCTCCTCCAATATGCTTTGATAAGAATCGGGTAATCCGGTATTATAACCTTTAGATTTATTTTCTTCTTTATATTTACCAAATAAATCTTTAAGAGCAAAAAAATGACTAAGCAAAAGAAAGGCAATTCCAACGAAAATTAAAATTACAACTAATATTATCTTTATTGTAATCTTATCAATAAACCACCATAAAAAGATTGATGCTAATTCAGATAAAACAAAGAAAAATGACCATGATTTTTTTAATACATGCTCCTGATAAAATTTATAAAATGTCTGATTTTTTTCATCCATAATTTTCAATAATTTTAATCTCCTCCTTTTGTTAAGCCATAAAACTTATACACCATTTTATCAATTTGGTGCACATTCTTGAATTTTCTTATTTCTTATGCAACTATCGTAATTCAAAATATATTCCAATTCTTCTTTGGAAAAATGATAAATTTTAGCAAGAAATTTGTCTAACCTATCTATACTATGTTTTATTTGACTACTTTGAAATTGTCGGTTTTTCAGATTAAAAACAGAAAAAAGTTGCTCCATAAATTTCTCTGATAAAGTTTTGATTTCTTTTGAATAATTTATAATTTCTTTTCCATCTGGAATAGGAAATAATCCTAAAAATCCTATAGGCAAATGTCTTCCGTCTCCATAAATTCTTCCAAACAAGTAAAACAAAGAAGAATTTATAAGGACCAAAAGAAAATTTCTGTAATATAAATTTTCAACATAAATTTCTTTTATCTCTACACTCTCATAGGGCTTTTTATCAAAAGAATTATACCAGTAATTACCACTTGTTCTTATTATTAATTTTTCTCCTTTTTTAGAAATAATATCTTTTATTTGTATTGGTTGTTTTTTGATTTTATTTAAAATATTTACCGCGATCTTATCACCTATTTTAGGTAGCCTATGTTTTTCTGTAAAACTTACTCCAATCTTATCACCAAGCAAATGATTATTCGCCAACTGAACAGGCAAATTTCGGATTACCAAGTCTATATTATCTACTATCTCTCTTGTAGTTCTTAAAAATTTTGATGTATAAAATCTACCATTGCAATCCTTTTTATAATCACTACTTAAAAATATACAAACAGATTGAGACATAGCGCCAAAAAGCCCTACAGGATCTCTATCAAATGTGAATAAAATTGTCTTTTTAAAATTGTTTTGTAAAAGATAACGAGAGTAGCTTAAAGAAATATGATAAGCCAGTGCTAATGTTATGATATTGACTACAACTCCATGTTCTCTTAATAAATTTAAGTATTTCTCAATAAATATGGCAGCTATTTCCCCGGTATAACTTTTGTATTTTTTAGAAATATCCTTTTTCTCTTGAGGAGTTAAAATGTTGCCATACGGTGGATTAGCAATCACTATATCAAACCCGCCTTTTTCTTGAAATACTTCAGAAAAATTAATATGCCATTCAAAATGTTTTGAAGGACCAGGAACTTTTATTTTCTGAACCTCTTCTATTTTTTTCTTCAATTCTTCCATTCTTTTTTTATCCTCTCTTTTAAATCGAGCATCTGTAAATAAACGACCCTGATTTTGAATGCCTTTTATCTCTTGTTTTAAGTTTTTAATAATTAAATTTCTGTCGTACTTAAAAAGTTCTTTAATTAACTCGTTAATCTCTTGTCGCTTTAATCTCTTTTGAGATGATGAAGAGATGTTAAACAATTCATCTTTGGCTTTTTTAAATTTATTAATTAATTCAATTCTTCTTTGATCTATAGAACTCTTTAAAAATTCTTCCGAAAGTAACTCTATTAAACTATTACCTTGCATTATTTTGTAATCCAAATTTGGTAAAGGTTTAATTCGCTTTATATCTTTTTCATCAACAACAAGCGATAGCCATAAACGAAGTTTAGCAATTTCTACTGCGCCCGGATCAATATCTACTCCGTAAAGACAATTTTGAATAGTATGACGCTTCAACTCATAAGAATCTATTTCC
>JAGGTM010000069.1 GCA_021163745.1 bacterium | reverse complement strand
ACTTTAATTACTTTAAAAAGCAATTCTTGTCTTTCTATACTTTCTACAGATTGCTCATTCTGTTCTAAATCTAAGTTATTAGTATCTTCATTTTTAATATTTTCCTCAGAAGGCGAGGGAGTTAATGTATTCTCAACACTCTGACTAAGAGATGTTTGCGTTTGTTGGCTTGTTTCTTTGGGTGTCCGGTTACCATTATTTTCTCCACCAGTTGAAACAATGACTAATAAAATTAGCCCGAAAACCCCACCAATAACCCCGATTCTTTTTTTAGAGATTGATTTAATCATCCTTTTATTTCACCTCACCCTGCCACTCACTATTAAAAAAGGGGCGGGCAGCCCCAATGCAATTTCTGTTATAACATCTTTACAGTCGCCATACGCAAAATTTGGATTTGACAGATTGGATAAAATCTTTTTGTCTATTCATTTTATTTGTTTCCTGCCAACCTTCTTTTAAAGATGAAATTCACTCTATTGGTCATAGATTCACCAAAACCAGTCCTACCTACGAAGGGCAAAATTCCGACTAACTCCCAACCGTCTTTACCTAAATCATTAAACAAAGTTAACATTCCTTCTCTTGAGACTTCTTTTTTTACAGCTTTTGTTTTTTCTTTTCCAGTCCAAGAAGTGGTTTTGATATAATCCACATAAAAACCAATCTTTATATAGCCTGTAAATGCGCCTCCGGGATTAGTTTCGAACTCTAATATTTTATATTCCCACTTTTCCACGGTTGTTTTTAGAAATTTATTTTCGACAACTACACCCAGCTTTTAGGCAGGTTTGATTAATCCAACTACAAACAAGATTACAAGAACCAGTTGAAGAACATTGCCCATATGGAATTTCATCTTCGTACTTAACTCCTTTTAACTTTTCAGAACATTGACAATAATTTTCAGAAGAATATCTCATCAGATGTTTTACTGCTTGGTAATTAGGATCTTGTTCCCAGCATGCATTTCCTCCACATCCACTATAACCCATACGCCGACAAAAGTCATCGCAAGAACTTTCATCATCGCAGTCACGATAAACGCACGTATATATCTCTTCTTGGACCTTTTCTTGAGATCCTTTTTGAATCTGCTGTTCTTGAGTAACTTGTGACTGAGAAACTTGAGCAGGTCTGCTTTTCCCTTCTTTCTTCTCACCTAAATTAACTAAAATTCCAATAATTATAAATAATAAAATAAGCCCTCCAATTAAATGAAGAATTCCATACTGTCTTTTTGGAAGAGTAGTCTCTTGGCTTTCTTGTGTTGACGAATCTTTACTTGCTGTGCTTTCTCTTTTAATCATCTCACTTCTTAATGAGATTTCACAATTAGAGCAAAAAGAAGGATTCCTTTCATATATTTACACAATAAGGACATTACCTCTCCTTTCCTTTTTCTCCTCTTTTCGGAAGAACAAATGCAATGATAATGCCAATAGGACCGAATAAGAAGCCTGCTAAAAGTCCCAAATTTGGGTTAGCGCCTCTATAAGTAGCTATTATATCTGCTACTATTCCCCAGAAAACTGCATCGATTAATATTACCTCCCAAGACATTATTTTTTGTTAAAAATTAAAAAAGCAAATTATCTCCGGCCTTTCCCTAGCGACTGAAAAAAACCGCCCCTAGAATTTAGTGCTCCAGATAGAAAATCGCTTCAAACTTTTGACATCATTTTACCAAATTTGATTCACAAATCCAAAAGGAAAAATTTAAAAGAATGAGGGTTTCGCTCGCTTGCCCTTCGGGCGGGCTTGCTCAAAAATTTATATTGAAAAATCAACCTCTAAATCTGGGAATAATGTCTAAATTAGCAGCAAGTAAAGCTTCTACTGGATGAATTCCTTTAAAAATATCACAAAACAAGGCAATAGCTAATTGGCTTCCTTTTCTATTCTCAGGTAGACTTACTCTTGCAAACTTGCATTTTTCATCTAATGTTTTTTGAAGTTTTTCTGGTCTTCCTCGAAAATTGATATCTTCCTGTTCTAAAATCCATTTTAATGCATAAAGGATATAGTCTAATTTATACCCTGGGAGACCCTCTGTTCCCTCTTCATATTTCTTTATTACTTCTTTTACCTCCTTTCCTTGCCATACCTCAATAATTCCTCTAAATACCTTCTCAGCTTTTTGAAAATCGTGGCAAATTTTTCCATAAAAATCTATTGCAAAATGAGCATGTTTTGGAGTATAAAATTTTAGTGTTTTTGGATCTATAATTGTTCTTACCTTAAAATCCTTTTCTGATTTTGAATTTTCGGTTTTTACTAAAATCCAGCCATTAGATAATGGTATTATTTCTAATATTTTCTTCTTGTTTTTACCCCTTCCTAAATATTCCCCGATTTTAACCATAAATTAAACAAATTAAAAATTTAATTATTCCAAAAAATACTATTTTTGTAAGGCGTTAATTTTTCATTTTTGGCAGGTTTTCGAAAAATAAATAAATGTTCATGAGCCAATAACAAAAAATCATAGTTTGAAGCCCGCCATTTTTCTCTTGTACTTTTCATTTTCCATTGAATTTTTATCGCATCTTCTCTTAAAATAAATCCAACTTTTAAAAATACTTCTAAAACTCTCGCTGTAATAGGAACAAAATGTTTTCTTTTTCTTGTATCTCCGATAAGAATAGCGCAATGCTTTCCAGATTTTAAAACTCGATAGGACTCTTCAGCGACTTTTTTCATTTCTTTGATAAATTCCTCTATATTTTTTACATTGGAAAGATCTCCTTCTATTTTATTGTTACTAAACCTCACAATATTTGCATAAGGAGGGTGGGTAGCAATTAAATCCATTGTTTCATCTTCAATTAAGTTGAGATTTCTTGCATCTCCTACATAGGTTTTCATCTCTGGATTACATTTGTATTTAAAATCTAATCTATTTCTTGTAACCATTATCGCATCAGGATTAATATCTATTCCTATTCCTCTTCTGTTCAAAAGTTTACACTCAATCAAAGTAGTTCCAGAACCTACCATTTGATCTAAAACTAAATCATTTTCTTTTGTGTATCTCAAAATCAAATTTCTTGGAATATAAGGAGACCAGTTGGCTCTATAATTTCCTTTGTGCGTTGCCCAATCTCCTCGATCAGGAAAAGACCAAACTGTAGTTCTCTCTAATTTAAAATCTTCTGGTTCAAATTTTTCTATTTTATGCTCTTTTGAAAGAGGAACCTTTACATTTTCTATCACCACAAACTGGTGAGATTTTATAAAATCTCTGTAATCTTTTTCTGTTATTTCTTTCATTCCATCAAGTTCCAAAAGAGAAAATGTAGATGTTTTTTGGTTATTAACTTGAGACAAAGAATTTCTTTTTTGCATTTTTTAATTATAACAATAAAAATTGTTTTTTCAAAATAAACTTTTGAGCGAGCCCGGCCATTCAGGAAACGAACTAACTAATTTATGCTCGAAATTTTCTTCTGGAACCATCCGCTCCATCTTAACTTCCCTCCTCTCCACCCTCCCAACCAAAAAATCAATTGAAAGGAATCTTTTAATTAAAAAATTCATCAAAGAAATAATCTATTCAAAAGAAAATATAAAAATTACCTTCTTTTATTCGGAAAATTTTAAAAATTTTTCATTAGAAAATAGCCCTGCCCGCCGTCAGGCCGGCAGGGCGTCTGTCCCGTTTGAAAACCGAGGAAGTTTAAATTTATCCGATAAAAACAAGTTCGTATCCCAATCTATGGCTCCGGGGGCAGGATTCGAACCTGCACTCACGCCGCTTAACAGGCGGGGGTTTTACCATTAAACTACCCCGGAATAATTGCTAATTTTTAAAAATCCCTGAAATCCAACCCATTATTCTCCTGTGTAAATTGACATCACTTACTCTTATTCTAAAAACTCCGTAGGGATGTTTTGTCTTTCTTAATCGGTGTGGATCGTTTTTCACAATATAAGTTTTTGTAAATTGTGAAAGGGGAATTTTAGTCAATTTTGACCAAAACCGTTTAGCTCTTTTCTCATTCAAGTTATCATGAAGATATAAACTCCCTCGAAATTTCGCCTCAGGAACCTTACAAAATTCTCGTAGCCAATCCATCATGAACTTTATAGATTGATGGTTAGAATTACTGAAGCCCACATATTTATCTGTTTTATCTCCCTCAGCAAAATACATAGCTATGCCAATTACAAATTTATCTCTTCTTGACAACTTGCCCACTTCTTTCATTCCTTCTTTCGCTAATCTCTGGGTTAATTCCTCTCGCTTTTTTACCTTATTCATAGCAGCAACAACGTTTCCTTTTAGCGCGCCAGTTCGCTTATTCAGATATAATTTTTCAAACTGCTTTTTGCTTAATTTAATATCCCGAACCCATAGACTTACAGAAGACCTTGAGACGCCCAGCCTCTTTTGAATTTCTTTTATTGAGAGCCCTTTCTTTCGGAATTCCCTAGATTTCAATCTTAATTTTAATTTGCCCACATATCCCATTGTTTAATTATCTCATGCCGAACCTACAATATCAAGTTATTTGGCACCCGCGCTACCATTGCGCCACCGCGGAAGATGAAGCAACGTTATCCTTCTTTTGCCATCTTTTTTTCTTCCTCCCATTGCTTTCTTACCTCGTTCTTGGCTGCCTCTAACCCATGTTCCAATATTTTCTCTCGTTT
>JAGGTM010000057.1 GCA_021163745.1 bacterium | reverse complement strand
CCACGCCTTCTCTTTGGATTTCAAGCGAGGTTACATAATTTATTCCTGCTTTTTCTGCATATTCAAGTTCTTCTTGACAGACAGCCCTAGTTCCAACTTCTATTATCTTTTTAGGCCTTATTTGCTCGTTTATTCTTCTCATGAAAGTTGTATGTGAGATTTTTACCCCTAAATACTCACTGCGAAGGTCTAAATGGGCGTCAAAACTTACTACAATTAAATTTTCGACATTCTTTAAGGCCCTAACTACACCCAGAGTTATCGTGTGTTCCCCACCAATAAAAATCGGAGCCTTCTTGGCTTCTAGAAGCTCTCTCGTTACCAGTTCAAGTCTTTTCAGAGTCTCATTCACATCAGCCAAAACATCCAAATCACCCAAATCGTGAAGCTTCACTTTCTCCAAGTCTCGCCCAGCTCTAAAACTGTAGGTCTCTATGTTAAGTGAAGCCTCCCTAATGGCCGCCGGAGCGAATCTCGCCCCAGCCCTATAAGTGCTTGTAAAGTCAAACGGAACACCCAGAATTACATAGGAGGATTCATTGAAGGATTTTTGAAAACCGCCGAACGGCATGGAAGGCGAAACATAAAGCTTTAGATAACTCAACTTTACATTTCTCCTAAACCTTAAACTAACAGAAAATCAACAAATACACTTAACAATTTCTATAACCGCCAGCACAACATTTGAAAATAAACGACACGACATGGCGCCAAGCTTAGCGTATATGAGAAACACCTAGCGAAGAGGCCTTTCCAACATTATTTTTCGGTTAACTGCGATTAAACCAAAAATATGTGAGAAAATTTAAAAATATCATATATGCTGTTCATTAAAACTATTGGAATGTTAATATGAGTCAAAAACTGGCTCGCAAAAATTTCTGTGTTACCTTCACTCGTATGAACTCGCCTCTTCACTTTGTTCATATTTTATCTATCTACCTTTTAAAAATTATAGAGACCAGAAAAATTAAGGAATTAATTATAATAATTGAAGGCCCTGCTGGAAGAGCGGTGAATTTAAAGATTAAAATCCCTAAAAAGGAAGATATAGCGCCGAAAAATGTTGCTAAACTTGTATACTGAAATAAATTTTTGCTTAGGTTTCTGGAGGCTGAAGCAGGAATTGCAACCAAAGCAGCTGTTAAAAGCCCTCCCACCATTTTTACTCCTAAAGCGACAATTATGGCTATTGCGAGTAGATAAAGAATATTGTACTTTTTGATATCAATTTCGCTTGTCTTTGCCAAATCTTCAGAAATATTGATTAAGATCATTTTAGCATAAATTTTCCTAATAACAAAGAAAATTAAAGAACATAAAGTAACAGTAATAATTGTTTCGTAAACACCAACTTTTGTGATATCGCCGATTAAAGCTGTTTTTGCTTGCTCAATTGGTAAAAATAAAAAGGCAATTGCAACCCCTAAAGAAAAAACAATAGCGGTGAGTGCTTCCATAGGAAGTTTTGTCCATATCTCAAGAATCCATATTAAAACAATTCCTAAAATTACAAAGGGAAAAGCGCCTAAAGAAACATCAAAACCATAAATTAAAGCCAAAGCAATCCCCGGCAAGGTTAAATGTCCTAATGGGCCTGCTACTAGAGTCATTCTTTTGGAGAGCATTAAAGTTCCCAAGTATCCTGACACTGCACCAATGAGAATACCTGTAATTAAACTTAATATAAACTGATTCATTTTATCTGCTTTTTAAAGATTAATGGTGGTGAGTATAAAATTTTACTTCTTCCTTGTAGAGTTTATGTAAAATCTGTGGAGTTAAAACTTTTTTCGGGACACCTTGGCAAATTGGGCATTTATTTAAACAGACCACAAAATTGGAAAATTTAAAGACAACGCTCAAATCATGTGTAACCAACAAAATTGTCAAATTCCTTTCTTTTTTCAATTTGAACAGTAAATTATAGATGGTTTCCTTTCCGCTAATATCAATCCCAGCCATTGGCTCATCAAAAAGCAAAACATTAGGATTTTTAACTAATGCCCAAGCAACCAATATCCTTTGAAACTGGCCTGAAGATAAATCCCCTAACCTTTTCTTTAAAATACTTTCTTCAAATCCCACTGATTCTAAAATTTCTCTTGCTTCCTCTGAAGTAGTCTTTAATAAAAAGAATTCCTCAACATTTATCGGAATATCTTTTATAAATGGTACCCTCTGAGGAACATAACCTATTCTAACGTCTTTTCGCCATTCAATTTTTCCTTTGTACGGAAAGATTCCCACCAATGTTTTTAATAAAACCGTTTTTCCTGCACCATTTGGACCTAAAATAGTCAAAACATCTCCTTCTTTAACTTCAAAAGAAAGACCTTTAATAATTTCCTCGCTATCTAATTTCACATTCAAATTTTTCACTTTTAGAATGGGCTCTTTCATCTTTTATGCCTCTTCCAATACATCTTCGAACCTAGCCTTTTAACTTTTTTATTTTCCATAACTCAAAATTTCTCTAACTGTCTCTGTAATTGCATATGTAAACATCTATTCCAAACTTGTTTGCATCTTCAAGAGCTTTTGAATCAACTGCTTGCTTTTTCATAAGTTCTGTAGTAATTCAGCTTTGCCTCCATGTTCGCTTGTGTTATCTATAAATTTCGCGAAGCTTCCGGAATAAGCTGGAAAAGTTGGAAAAGGAAACCAAATATGTTAAGTGAAATATGGAAAATATTTGATGGTGGATGGAACATGGAAATTGATGAATTGAACAAAAGGAT
>JAGGTM010000051.1 GCA_021163745.1 bacterium | reverse complement strand
ATGATGAAAAGATGAGCGGTAGAATTATTTGCTGTTTTTAACGAATTTGGGTCATTTGAGATTTTTTCTAATGCTTTGGCTAATCCTTCAGGATATCTAGTCAAGAGAGCGCCTGAGGCATCTGCCAAAAATTCTCTTTTTCTGGATATAGCTAATCTTATTAAGGTTGCGGCAATGGGGGCTAAAATTATTGCGATTAAACCTAAAACATAAAAAATCTCATTCCCTTCTCTTCTTCTCCTTCCCCCACCCCACCAAAGACTTCTTAAAAGAAACTCTGCAGAAATAGAAATTATTCCAGCCAGTACTACTATTACAGTTTGTAAGAGTATGTCCCGATTTTTGATATGAGAGAGCTCGTGAGCAATTACTCCCTCAAGTTCTACTCTTTCAAGTTTTTCCAAAAGCCCTCTGGTTACTGCAACAACCGCATGTTTTGGGTTCCTGCCAGTTGCAAATGCATTTGGCTGAGGTTCTTCTATTATATAAATTTTTGGCATAGGAAGTCCAGCGGTAATACATAGATTTTCTACAATTCTGTAGAGTTCCGGATTGTCTTCTTTCTTAACTGGCCTTGCTTTGGTCATATAAAGAACAACTTTGTCTGAATACCAATAGGAAGTGACACTAGTTAAAATTGCAAAAACAGCAGCAATAATTAAAATTCCTGTGCTTTCAAATATATAACTGAAAATCCATCCAATACCGATTATAAAAAGCAGGAAGACAGTTATCAGAAGATAAGTTTTTCTTATGTTAGATTCTTTTAGGGTATAAAGAGTAGGCATTATATTTAAATCTCAAACCTGCCCTTTTAAGTTTTGCTCTTGACAAAATTTGGGAGGGTAGGCAGTCCAAAACCAGTTTTAGCGCAAAACTCAAAGCGTAAAGCGTAAAGCTAAAGCGTAAAACTTAAAGCTGAAAAAGAAAAAATTTCGCTTTGCGCTTTACACTGTAGTTTTGAGTTTTGAGCTTTGCGCTTTACGCCTAAATTGGCCTATCTATTCAAGTTTTGCTTGCCCGCCCAAATTTCGAAGAAATTTGCGGCGGGCGGGCAAAATTTGGACGGGTAAATAATTTGTAAAAGAATTAAAATTTTACCTTAGGGACTTCCCTATCTTCTGCTTCTTCGGTTTCGAAGAGGTCCATTTTTTTGAAATTAAAAAGCTTGGCAATTATATTGGAAGGAAAGCTTTCAATTGTAATATTTAGGTCCCTCACATTGGCATTATAAAATCTTCTTGCTGCTTGAATTTTATCTTCGGTATCTCTTAATTCTCTCTGGAGTTCTAAAAAATTTTGAGATGCTTTCAAATCAGGGTAATTTTCCGCTACTGCAAAGAGACTTTTTAGGGTTTGGGTTAACATATTCTCTGCCTCTCCTTTCTCTCTTAAGGTTTGCGCGCTTATTGCTTTTGTTCTTGCTTCTGTTACTTTTTCCAATACTTCTCTTTCATGAGATGCGTATCCCTTAACTGTTTCAACTAAATTAGGAATTAGATTATGCCTTCTTTTTAGCTGCACCTCAATATCTGACCACGCTTCTTTTGCTCTGTTTTTTAAAGATACCAATCTGTTATAAAGAAATATTGTCCCTATCCCGATTGCAATAATAATGCCCAAAAGAATATAAAGTATATTCATAATTATACAAGGGTTGATTGATACCCAGAATAAAATGTCAGGGCTGATTCTTTAATAAGATTCAACCCTAAACTATTTTATTTAGAGACATTTTAGCGGACCCGACCTTTAATATCCCATTTCTCCGCTAGGCATAGAGGGAACAGATTGTTTTTTCTCGGGTTTATCAGTGATTACGCATTCGGTGGTCAAAAGCATTCCAGCCGCAGAAGAAGCATTCTGCAAAGCGCATCTTACTACTTTCGCAGGATCAATAATACCTTCGGATACCAAATCTATAAATTGATTTTTTAATGCGTCATACCCATAATTTCCATTGTGTTTCTTTACTTCCGCTACTATTACTGAACCATCTACACCCGCATTAGTAGCAATTTGTCTTAATGGTTCTTCCAACGCCCTTCTTAAAATGTTTAATCCTATCTTTTCGTCCCCTCTTGCTTTTATGTCTTTTAGAGAATCGATTGTTCTTATTAAAGCAACTCCTCCTCCGGGGACGATTCCTTCTTCTATTGCTGCTCGCGTTGCTGCTAAGGCATCTTCTATTTTCTGTTGTTTTTGTTTTTGCTCTACTTCCGTTGCTGCTCCTACTTTTATTACCGCTACGCCACCGGTCAATTTTCCTAATCTTTCTTGTAATTTTTCTTTATCAAATTCCGATTCTGTTTTTTCTAATTCGGTTTTGATTTGATTTATTCTTGCTTCAATATCTTGCTTTTTGCCTTTTCCTTCAACTATAGTAGTGTTTTCTTTGTCAGAAATTACTCTACGTGCTTTTCCTAAATGATTTATTTCGGTGTTTTCCAACTTAAGTCCCAGTTCCTCTGAAATTACCTGTCCGCCGGTTAACACAGCAATATCTTGAAGCATTTCCTTTCTTCTATCACCGAATCCCGGGGCTTTAACCGCCAATGTGTTAAATGTTCCTCTTAATTTATTTACTACCAATGTAGCCAGCGCTTCTCCTTCTACTTCATCTGCTATAATAACTAATTCTTTTTTTCCTGATTGAGCCAATTTTTCCAATAGAGGAAGTATTTCAGAGACAGATGAGATTTTTTTATCAGTAATTAATATATACGGATCATCGTATACTGCTTCCATTCTTTCTGTGTCAGTGATCATATAAGGAGAAATATATCCTCTGTCAAATCGCATCCCTTTTACTAATTCCTTAGATAATCCAAATGTTTTTGATTCTTCTACAGTAATTACACCATCCTTTCCCACTTCTTGTATTAGTTCTGCAATGAGTTTTCCTATTTCTGCATCTTCACCCGAAATGGTGGCAACTTGGGCAATTTCTTCTTTTCCGCTTACAGGTTTAGAGATTTTCTTCAATGTTTCTACTATAACTTGAGTCCCTTTTTCTATGCCTTTTTTAATTGCTAATGGATTTGCTCCCGCAGTAACATTTTTTAATCCCTCGCTTATAATTGCCTGAGCCAAAACAGTAGCGGTAGTAGTTCCGTCTCCGGCCATATCATTTGCTTTTGATGCCACTTCTTTGATTACTTCTGCGCCAATGTTTTCAAATTTATTTTCCAATTCTATCTCTTTAGCGATAGTAACTCCATCGTTTGTTACCGTAGGAGCGCCAAATCCTCTGTCTATCATCACATTTCTTCCTTTTGGTCCCAAGGTAACTCTTACTGCATTTGCTAATTTATCTACTCCTTTTTTGATAAGTTGTCTTGCTTTTTCTTCATATTTAATTTGTTTTGCCATGATTTTTATGCTTACTGCTTACCGCTTACGGCTTACGCAATTATTGATAAGCGTTAGCCGTCCGAGGCAAACATAAGCGTTATTCTAAAATTGCTAAGATGTCCTCCTCTCTCGCTATAAGATATTCTTTGTCGTCTATTTTAACTTCGTTTGGTCCGTATTTAGTAAAAAGAACAATATCTCCTTTTTTGACTTCCATAGTTCTTCTTTTGCCGTTAGGTAAAAGACGGCCCGGTCCCACTGCGATTACCTTTCCTTGTTCGGGTCGTTCTTTTGATGCAGTATCAGGCAATATAATTCCGGTTTCGGTCTTTTCTTCTTGAGAAATTGGCTCAATAACTATATGGTCTGATACAGGTTTAATGGTCATTGTGTTTACTAATTGCTTATCGTATACTGCCTACCAAGATTGACCTAACAAGGTTGACAATATACTATAAGCAATTAGATTAAAATCTTAAATTTTAAGCTCAAAGCGCAAAGCTCAAAGCGCAAAGCTACAATCTTTAAATTACAAATTCCAAATTACAAATCACAAACAAATCCCAAATTCAAAATTACAAATTCAAAAATTTATTTATTTTGTTTTGAATTTTGAATTTTGGATTTTGACATTGATTTGGAATAATTTGGAACACTTTGGAATAATTTGAAATTTTTATCATCTCAATCCAGAATCTTTTTGATTTCCTAGTTCTGGGAATCCGAGCTCTTTCATTTTTTTATTATAACTTTCTATTATTATTTTTTCAGGTGATTTAGGGTGAAATTCCAATTCCATATCGTTAATGACTATTCTTCCTCCTTTGGTATAAGTAAGTTTATCTTTTTTTACTCTATGAACCTGCGCTATTTTTATTGCTTTTTCCAGAAGATTTCCGAGCGGATTGTTCAATATATATTCTAAACTTTTTCTAAAAAAATTCAATAAGAAAGAATACTTTGATTTTCTGAAAGCCAAGTTTTTTTCATAAAAGATAAAGAATAAGCAGTTTTTAATCCATTTGTTTTTTTTATAAAATTTCTTTAAATTAAATGCTTCTAACTCTAAAACAGGTATCAAATGAGCATAAGTTTGTGCATTATATAAACTTCTGTGAATGATATTTAAACTTTCTTCCGTTATATAATGATTAAGGCAGATTCTATCTTTTGTCAAGTGGTTATGTCTTCTTCTTTTGAGTATATGCAAAAACAAAGTTGTTATTGCGCGCGCTATCCAGATTCTATTTTTTGAAGTTATAATCAGAACATCGATATCGCTTTCTTTTTTTGCATTCCCAATTGCCATTGATCCGCTTACCATTACCCCTCTTAGAAATGGAATTAGTTGCATTATCCATATAATTCTTTTTGCTATTTTCCATTTCTGTTCAGTGATTTTTTGTTTCTTAATTCGTTGTTTTATTAAATTTTCTCTTCCTCTCAAGAAATAAAACCCATTTTTACTTTCAATAAATCTTTTTAGTTCTTTACTCTCTAACAAAGTTATGATGCTAAATAAGTTAATTTTAGATAATTTTTGTTTTGGGTTAACTTTTATTAGATATTTAAATATTTCCATTTGTGTTAATGGAATGTTTAGGGTATCATAATAAGTAACGGTGGCTAAAATGGATTTTTCTATAGTAGTCATATAATTGCCATAAATAATTTTATTTTTAGTATATCACCATAGAACCAAAACGCAAAAGTTCCGGGAAAATAAAATTAGTAAGATGCGACCTCTATATCTTATATATAATTTTTTAGTTGATATGAAAATAATATGAAGATGTTGAGTTGGTTAAACAGAAAACAGAATGGATTTGCCTTTGTGCACCTAATTATTGGCATTGGCATTGGCATTATAATTTTACTGGCTGGGATGCTATATATTTGGGTTGGACATACATTGCAGTTTGGCGATTTGTCTAATAAGGGAGTTTCGCGATTTGAGGACAAAGAAAATCGGGTTGAGAAGCAAAGTAAGCAAGAACAAAAAGAGGAAGAAAGAACGAATGAAATTCCGAGAAAATCAGAAGAATCAGAATTACAGGAAACAAAATTATCGGAGAAAAAAGAAATAGAACAGGAGATAGAAAAGGAAACAGAAGAGGTTAAACCAAAAGAATATCAGAGAAAGGAAATAACTTTCTTGAAATTTGTTTCCAGTGAAAATTGCCTGTATTTTCTTGACCGTTCCGAAATCGCAGAATTAAAATCTTTAAATGTTAATGGCATTAGGATATGTCCCGGTTATAGCGTTTTGTCAGATGGAAGTATCGTGGAGGAGGTTCCGGAGGTTTTAATTACCCAATTGATTGAAAAAGCGCATAATGCGGGGTTCGCTGTTTTTTTAGAAGTGAACTTTGCAGGACCGCCAAATTCCACCGAGTTTGGCGGCTTTCCACACTTGACCGATCCAATTTTTATTGAAAAGATTTACAAGACCGCGCTTTATTGGGCAGAGATTGCTGAAAAAGAAAATGTTGAGTTCTACTCTCCCCTAAATGAACCAAACGCCGTATTCGCAAATGAGAATTTGGTTAATCAATGGATTGAGAAATCTCAGCATTTAAGGCCCTTTTTTTCTGGAAATTTAGTTTTGAAATTAGCCAGCACAGGCCCTGAAAATATTGACAATATAGATAAATACGATTACTTGTCTTTTGATATTATGTGGGGAGATGCAAAATATCATGAATTGAAAGACTATTTAAATATAGCAATTAATAAAGCCAGTCATCTTAAAGAAAAATACAATCTAAAAGGATTCTTTTTTGGGGAATTAGGGACAGAGAGGTCAATGGTAACTAAAGTTGTTCAAGCAGAAGTTTTCAAAACTATTTTTGAGGAAACCTGGGATAGGGTTGACGGCTATTGTTTTCTGGGATGGTCAGATTTGGAGTTTAGGTTTAGAGACAACGAGGACGCAAAGGATATAATTAAAATCTGGTACAAGAAAAGAAATTAGAATTGTGTAAAATTTCATTGGTTCTGGTTTGTTTTAGCTCGGGTTTTCCGACTTAAATCAGAGGGCTTTCATCGTAGTTTATTGTTTTATGTTAAAATTTACAATCAAAACCGAAGATAAACATTCTAAAGCAAGATTGGGAGAAATTACCACATTTAATGGAAAAATTACCACTCCCTGTTTTGTCCCCGTGGCTACTTACGGAGCAGTGAGAACATTAGATCCGGAAGAATTAAAAGAAATAAGGGTGGAAGCCGTATTGGCAAATACCTATCATTTATTTGAAAGGCCCGGGGCAGATTTAGTGAAAGAATGTGGCGGAATTCATAAATTTATGAACTGGAACGGTCCTATGCTTACGGACAGCGGAGGATTCCAGGTATTTTCTCTCGGAAAGGGAATAGAGCATGGTGTGGGAAAAATAGGATTTTTCCCGGGATTATCGGTTTCAAAGATTAAACGGATTAGTGACAATAAGAATAGATTTGGAAATGTTAAAGTTGCTGAGGAAGGAGTTACTTTTAGATCTTATCTAAACGGCAAAGTTTATGAATTTACTCCCGAATTTTCCATTAAAATTCAGGAGAAGCTTGGAGCAGATTTAATTTTTGCTTTTGATGAATGCACTTCTCCGCTGGACTCCTATAATTACACAAAACTTTCTATGGAGAGAACTCACAGATGGGCGAAAAGATGCATTGAGGCAAAAACAAGAGAAGACCAAGGGCTTTTTGGGATTATTCAGGGGGGAAGATATAAGCGTTTAAGAATAAAAAGCACTAAATTTATTTCTTCTTTACCATTTTTTGGGATTGGAATAGGAGGAGCATTGGGGAGAACCAAAAGAGAAATGAGAAATGTTCTTTTATGGGTAAGCGAGAATATAGACAGAAATAAACCGGCGCATTTGTTGGGTATAGGCCAACCGGAGGATGTTTTGTTGGGCGTTGAGTATGGAATGGATTTGTTCGATTGTGTATTTCCCACAAGATTAGCCAGACATGGAGTAATTTTAACTAAAAATGGAAAAGTAAATCTTCTTAATTCAAAATACAAAAGAGATTTTTCTAATTTAGCCGAGCATTGCAAATGCAAGGTTTGTAAGAGGTTTTCAAAAGCATATTTGCATCATTTGTTTAAATCAAAAGAAATTTTAGCGCACAGATTAGCAACTTATCATAATTTATATTTTATGGTAGAATTTATAAATGAAATAAGAGAAGCAATAAAATTGGGAAGATTTTTAGAATACAAAAGGGATTTCTTGAGAAATTATAAAACCCGAAGTCCGAAGTATGATAGTTTTTAGCTCAAAACCAATAAAAATTCAAATCTCAAAATAAATTTAAGCTCAAAGTGCAAAGCGCAAAGCCATAGCGTAAAACTTAAAGCTAAAAAAGAAAAATTTCGCTTTACGCTTTAAGCTGTAGTTTTGCTTGCCCCGTAGAAAACCGCAGGTTTTCTTTCGGGGAGTTTTGCGCCTTGCGCTTTGCGCTAAAATTCGTTTTGAATTTTGGTCATTTGAATTTGCCTGCCCGCCTAAATTTTACCCGCCCGCCGCAAATTTCTTCGAAATTTGGGCGGGCAAACAAAACTTAGGCGAGTAAAGGATTTGTGATTTGTAATTTGGAATTTTACTAATTTGGCCCACGAAACGTTCTATGGACCAAACAGTACCATAGAACAGTCTATGGTACTGAAACAGTACCATAGAACAGTCTATGGTACCGGCAACCAAGTTTCAACTTAACACTTAACACTTAAACTTAACACTTTTAGTGGTATGCGTCTTATTATTCAAATTTTAACCAACGCTTTATCTATATTTTTAGCTAATTATTTGTTAGATGGATTTATCTTTACGGGAAATATATTGACTTTAATAGTTTCAGGGTTTATACTTGGATTAATTAATTTTTTTCTGAAACCTATTTTAAAAATAATTACTGCTCCTTTATATATATTAACATTAGGCCTTTTTTCTATTGTAATTAATATGTTTTTGCTTTATATATTAGATTATCTGGTGCCGGAATTATCCATTATTGGCATCTGGACATATTTTTGGGCAAGTATTATTATAAGCGTAGTTAATATTTTTATAGGCAAAACCCTTAAAAGAGGTGTGTAAGCTCCTTTTATCTTCTCCTCCAAGTTCTGTTGGGGGAGAGATTTAAGGGGATTAAATCAATGCATAAAATTCTAAATATCATTCAAATAATTATATCTGTGTTATTGATTTGTTGTATTTTAATACAACAAAGAGGCGGAGGTGGTGCTGCTGTTTTTGGCGGAGGAGCAGGAGAAAGTTATTATACCAAAAGAGGATTTGAAAAGATTTTATTTGTGTCTACTATAATCTTAGCGGGTTTATTTTTAATTTTAGCATTTGTAAATCTATTGATTTAATAAGCAAAGGCGACTTTTTGCTTAATTAAAATGGTCACTCTGATATCTAGAAGCAAGCGCTATTATTATGTCAAAAATATCTCATTTTATTTCCTCTATCATTAGAGGAGGTCGTTTTGTTATTTCTTATTTAAAATCTACATTTTCCTGTTTTCAGAATAAATTTCCAAGTTTTTCTCAATGGAGTAATTTGCCAAGAGTATTTTCCAAAAAAGAGGAAATAGTATTTGTTTCTGCTTTAATCCTTATTTTTTTATCATCGTCTTATTTGGCTGTTTTTAATTATTTAAATAATACAAAATTAGTTCCTAAGGAAAAAGGAGAATATACAGAAGGCATTGTTGGTCAGCCGAGGTATATTAATCCAGTTTTGGCCCAGACGAATGATGTAGATAGAAATTTATGCAGATTGGTGTATTCTTCGTTGTTTAAATATGATACCAATGGAAATCTTATTCCAGATTTAGTAGATAGATATAATATAAGTGAGGATGGTTTAACTTACGATATTTTTTTGAAAAAAGATGTAAAATGGCATGACAACAAACCCTTAACTTCAGATGATGTTATTTACACTATCAAAATCATACAGGACCCGAATTATAAAAGCCCGTTATTTTCTAATTTGCAGGGAGTAAAGGTAGAAAAAAAGGGTTTATGGGAAATAGAACTTAAATTAAAAAGCGCTTATGCCCCATTTCTTCATAATCTAACTTTTGGAATTCTACCCTCCCATTTATGGAATGGAATTTCTGCCTCTAATTTTCCGTTAGCAGAGTATAATTTAAAACCAATCGGCTCAGGACCCTATAAATTTGAGAAATTTGAGAGAAATACACAAGGAGAAATAAAATCAATTAATTTTATAGCGAATAAAGATTATTATTTTAAAAAGCCGTATATTCAGAGAATAATTTTTAAATTTTATCCCGATTTGCAATCTGCCATAAATGATTTGAATTCTGGAAAGATAGACGGACTAGAAAAAATCTACCCCTCTGAAATATCCGAACTTTCAAAAAATATTAATATTTACAGAATAAACTTGCCGAGATATTATGCTATATTTTTTAATCAGACCAAAGGTAAGGTTATTTCTGGTAAATCAGCCAGAGAAGCGTTAAGATATGCGGTTGATAAAAAGGAGATAATATCAAAGGTGTTGAGAAATGAGGGAGAGATAGTCAATTCTCCATTGTTGGCAGATTGGATAGAAGTATCTAATATTTCTTATCCCTTTGATATAAATAAAGCAAAAGAAATTTTACGCAAAAATGGATGGGAGGATGAAGACAATGATGGAGTTTTGGAAAAGAAAATAGAAAAAGAAACTATTGATTTTGAAATTGAACTTACTACTGTTGATCAAAAGGAACTAAAAGAAGTGGCAGAAATATTAAAGAACCAATGGGAGGAATTAGGTATAAAAGTTAATTTAAACATTGTTGGAGATGATAATATTATAAACGAATTTATAAGACCCAGAGAATATCAGGCATTGCTTTTTGGTGAAATTTTATCTCCAGAAATAGATCCATTTTCTTTTTGGCATTCATCTCAAAAAAGGGACCCGGGTCTCAATTTGTCGTGCTATTCTAACGAAAGGGTAGATAATCTCTTAGAAGAAGCAAGGCAAAGCTTAGATAGAGAAGAAAGGGTAAAAAAATACGATGAGTTTCAGAAAATAATTATAGAGGACGTGCCTGCCATATTTCTATATACCCCAAATTATCTTTATCCAGTAAATAAGAAAGTAAAAGGAATAGAATTAAAAAAACTTCCCTTGCCCTGTTGGAGATTCAGCAATATACAGAATTGGTATGTTAAAACTAAAAGAGTGTGGAAAAAATAGCAGTTACCTATTAAAAGTGATAAGTTGAAAACAAAAACTTAGTTTTCAGTACCACAGACTGTTCTATGGTACTGTTTAGTCCATAGAACGTTCTGTGGACCAAGTTAGTAAAATTCCAAATCACAAATCCCAAATCCCAAACAAATTCAAATGACCAAAATTCAAAATTCAAAACTAATTTTAGCGCAAAGCGCAAAGCGCAAAACTCCCCGAAAGAAAACCTGCGGTTTTCTACGGGGCAAGCAAAACTACAGCTTAAAGCGCAAAAGTAATTAAATCCTAAATTCAAAGCACCAAATCCTAAACAAATCCAAATGACCAAAATTCAAAATTCAAAACAAAATTAAGAAATTAAAGTTTTGAATTTTGAACATTTGAATTTTGAATTTATTTGGGATTTGGAATTTAGAATTTGGAATTTTAATAAGCTTTAAGCTTTACGCTTTAGCTTTGCGCTTTGAGCTTTGAGTTAAAGATTATCGTGCCTTATCTTAATTAGTATGAAGAATTACATTTTAACTTTTCCAAATCAATTTAAAAAAGGGATTGAGGCAGTTAAAGATATAAAAATTAGAGAAAGGTTTGACAATGTTATAATATGTGGCATGGGAGGAAGTGCTTGGCCTGCAGAACTTTTGATAGATTTGATAAATTTTAATCCCAGCGATTGGAGAGTGCAGAATTGTAATATTTTGGTAAATAAAAATTATAATTTACCTTATCTTTCTGGAAATAGAAATTTGATAATCGCTATTTCCTATTCCGGTAATACTCAAGAGACCGTCTCCTGTTTTAATAAAGCGTTGGAAATAGGTGCTTATTTAATAGTAATTACTACCGATGGCAAATTGGAAAAGTTGGCAAGGGAGAAAAAAATTCCCGCAATAATATTGCCAGTTGAAGTTTCTGTCCCCCGTTTAGGATGCGGGTATACTTTTTCTTCTTTATATAAATTATTGGCAAATTTAGGCATTATCAAGCAAAAAGATGAGGAAATTTTAAAAATGGCACGAAGTTTAGAGCCGTTAGAGTTAGAACCTAAAGGCAGAAAATTGGCAGAAAAAATGGAAGGGAAAATACCCGTTGTTTACTCTTCTTTTGAGTTTAAAACTTTATCATATATTTGGAAAATTAAGCTTAACGAAAGTTCTAAAATTCCTGCTTTTTGTAATTGGTTTCCGGAATTAAATCACAATGAGTTGAGCAGTTATGAAGTAGTTGACAAGATACAGCTGATATTAGGTAATTTTTTTGTAATTATTTTGTGCGACCAAGAGGATAATTTGAAGATTAAAAAAAGAATGGAATTGACATCTGGAATAATTAATCAAAAAGGTTATGATGTTGAAGTAATAAAACTTTCTGGTAAAAATGTATTAGAAAGGTCTTTCAAGAATATTATACTGGCAGATTGGACTTCTTATTATTTGGCTATGAGATAT
>JAGGTM010000062.1 GCA_021163745.1 bacterium | reverse complement strand
ATTCGCTTTCTTTAACTTCCTTTTTCAATTGCTCAATCTCTTCCGGTTTTTCGGGACTATTTCTCATTAAAGGTCCGGTTTTCAACATGCCATTTTCTTCTCTTACTACTCCTCCGCGACACAAACTTTTAACAGAACCTTTCTCCACCAAATAAAACTTTTCTGCCTCTTCTGATATTTTCTCTATTTTTTTCAAACCTGAGATATTAAAAATTCCACCCTTTCCTCCTTCAATTCCAATAATTACTGTCTGGTGCTCGCCGAAAGCCTTTTTTATCTTCCTGTCCTGTCTTATAATAGGATCTTTCTCGGGTAAGCTTGTCTCATAAGTATTCCATACTCTCCACTTTAACAAACCTAATCCTAACACCAAAATTAATACAAATACAAAAAAACATATCAATCTTGAGTGTTCAATTATTAACTTCTTCAATTTTCCTCACCTCCTTTTCTTATCTTTTATTTTTAAAAGAGCGAAATAAACTCTGTTATCTTTAAACAACTTTTCTAAATTTTTGTCAATGATTTACACTATTTTGTCCTTTTAAAAGGATCTCATATCACTTTTAGGCCAGTATAAAAAATATTGTCTTGATTTATTTTATAAAAAGAATTAAGTTAAATATAAATTATTAATAAAATTTGAATTTATCCAATCTTAATTCGTCCGTTCGGCGAACGGGCCTTAAATCTATTCGTCCCTTCGGCGAACGAATTAGAACACTTATGGGAATACTTTCTTTGGAATTAAGAAAATTGGGATTAACTGAAAAGGAAACAGATGTTTATCTTGCGGTTTTAGAGCTCGGTCCCTTACCTGCAAGCAATATTTCTGATATTGTAAAAATTTCAAGGCCTACGGTATATGAAATTTTAAAGTCCCTACAGAAAAAAGGGCTGGTTACGGAAACTAAGCCCAAAAGAAAAAAAGAATTTGCCGCAGAATCACCAGACAAATTACTAAGAATTATCAAAATCCAGAAAAGAGAAATAGAGGAAAAAGAAAGAGAATTAATCAGAATTATTGCTGCTCTGCGGGCTAAATATTATTTAAAAACCAAAAAAGAAATCAAAACTTATTCTAAAAAGCAGGGTAGAAAAATCTTATTAGAAGACCTTTTAGTCACTCCATCTAAAAAAATTTATGTTTTAAGCGTTTCTTTTAACTCCAAACAACAAAGAAAATTGGAAGAAATTTATAAAAAAATTAAAAAAAGGTTAGGAGAAATTGAAGTTAAAGAAATTTTTCCTGCCTATATCACTTCGCGAACTACGGCAGGCAGGCCAAAAATTAGAAAATCAAAATTTAACTTTGTGCAAAGAAAATTTTTTCCCAATCTGGTTAACTATTTTTCAGGCACTTTAATTATTTCTGATAAAATATTCTTCTTTGATAACAAAAACGATTTCTGCATTGAACAAGAAAATATAGTTAATTTATTTAAATCTTTGTTTGAAATAATCTGGGGACGCGCGGTAAAGTAAATCCTCTACCACAACTTTTAAACTGTGGTGTAAGTTGCCCGCGCCACGGCACTACAGCTATAGTGTAGTGTAACTTATTACGTAATTAGTTACGTAATAAGTTACGTAATTAGTTACGTAATTTAATATCCCGTCTATTATTAATAGACGGGATATTGTTTTATTTAGGTCTTCAAAAATTTTTTTTCCTCCCTCCTTAATAAATCAAAGATTCTGTCTATAATTCTACAAATAACTTCCCTTTCCTTGGGAGAATAATTAGAATCTCTGAAGAGATCATAAATAACTATTTCTCTTAAATGAGAAAGACAAACCTGAGTGTATTGATTCACTATATAGAGAATCTTAGCATCGCATCCTAATATTTTACATTTTCCTCCTTTTTTCTTGGGAATAATAGGCAGGCAATAAACAAGGTCTTTTATTGAACAACTTTTACTTGGATACTCACATCGCTCTCTTAATGGGCAGGGGATATCTTGTCTTAATTCTTCTATCAAACCTTCAATTTCTTTATAAATTTCTTCCTTTTTTCCTTTCATTACCTCCTCCTTAATCTCCTTATTTTTTAATGTTCAATTCTCTCAATAGTTTTATCTTATTTACATTAAAAAGTCAACTAAGTGTGCCTCTATTCAATTCTATAAAAAACCACTTCTATATCCTTCTTCAACAGGAATCAAAGAGAGAGATTAAACAGAGGTTGCGGTATTTTCCGGGAAAAGAGTTTCCGCCTTTTTAGAGCAACATAACCACTCCCCCCTCTCTTATTTATCAGGATCTTGTCCTTCTGGCTTATGTCGGAGGGATAAAACCCTAAAAAAGTTTCGGGATTTAGGCTTCGGGTTTCGTGTTTCAGATTTTGTGATTCAGAGTCTGGAATTTGGGTTTCGAGGTTGTATTATCATCTAAAAAATTATCCACACTCTTGAAAAATTTTTTCATTAAATAATAATATAATAATATGTAATATCCAGTCATTTCTTAGCAATTGGTAATTAGCAAGAGAAAGGATTGGAATTTTAAGGGTCATTTCCACCTTTAAAAAGCATCGTGACCCCTTCCCCCTCTTGCTCCCCCTCCGACTCTTGTCGGAGGGGGAGATTAAAAGGAGAATTCTCTCTCAATCAAGAAGAAAGGAGATTTAGAGGAGAAAATCTTCCTCTTTTGGTAAAGGGGAGATATCCTCTCTTAATCTTCTCCCTTGAAAAGAGAAATAAAAGTTTGTTTTTAGTTTTTTAATATGGGAGGACCAACCAGACCAAAATATATTAGAAAGAAGAGAAAGAGAAAAGAAAAACTAAGGAAATTAAGGGAAAAATATAAATTAGCCAAGACCCAAGATGAAAAAGATAAAATTTTGGAAAAGGTATGGAAAATTGCTCCCTGGATTTCAAGAGAGGAATTTTTAAATTCCATAAAACAAGAAGAAAAAGAAGAATCCTCAGTCCAGCAATAACAAGCTTATCGCTTCCAGAATTAAAATGAAATATCTTATCCCCGTAGAAAACTTACCTGCTTTTGACTTCAAAAAGTTTAAAAAACTTACGCCTTTAATATATGAAAAAACCATTAGATTAAGCGGAAAAATAAAAGGGGGAAAGATTGTTCATATAAATTCGGTTTCATATGGCGGAGGCGTAGCAGAAATGTTAAGGAGCCAAATTCCATTGGAAAATTCTTTAGGACTAAACTCATTATGGTATACTCTTTCTGCACCTTTAAAATTTTTCAATATTACTAAAAAAATCCATAATCTCTTGCAGGGGAAAAAAGCAAAACTATCGGAAAATGAAAAAAAATATTATCTCAATTGGATTTCAACTAAAGCTGGGAAGGATTTCTGTTATATCTTAGAAAAAGAATCTCCTGATATTTTAATCATTCATGACCCACAACCACTTCCATTGATTTCTCTACTTTCCAAATCAAAAAAACAACCTAGAACTATTTTAAGATTACACTTAGACCTATCCACGCCTGAAAAAAATACTCTAAAATTTCTTAAAAAATTTATATTGCGTTATAACTCAGTTATACTTTCTCACCCGGATTACAAATTCTCTTGGCTCGATTCAAATAAAGTAGAAATAATTTATCCTGCTATC
This sequence comes from bacterium, assembly GCA_021163745.1. Classification (GTDB taxonomy): domain Bacteria; phylum Patescibacteriota; class Minisyncoccia; order Portnoybacterales; family JAGGTM01; genus JAGGTM01. The sequence continues at coordinate 2,165 of JAGGTM010000062.1, read as the reverse complement.
AATCCTTTCTCAGTAAAAAACAGACCAATGAAATTGTCTCAAGCAAAAGAAATATTATTTACTTTAGGAGTTCATTCAGATAAACCTATAATATCTCAAGTATCCAGATTTGACCCGTGGAAAGATCCATTAGGCGCTATTCAAAGTTATTATTTAGCAAAAAGGGAAATTCCCAATTTATGCCTTATTTTAGCAGGAATTTTTTTCGCTACCGACGACCCGGAAGCAAAAAAGATATTTAAAGAAGTAAAAAAACATACAGAAGGAGATCCGGATATTTATCTATTTTCTGACCCTTATCAACTTAAAAATGTATCTAATGATTTATTTATAAATGCAGTATATACTATTAGTACAGTAGTCCTTCAGAAATCAATCAGGGAGGGGTTTGGATTAACTGTAACAGAAGCAATGTGGAAGAAAAAACCAGTAATTGGTGGAGAAACAAAGGGAATTTCTCTTCAAATAACCCATAATAAAAATGGATTTTTAGTAAAAACTCCTTATGAAGCAGCGAATTATATTGTAAAATTATTTAAAGATAAAAAATTAAGAAAAAGAATCGGAGAATACGCGCATAAAACAGTAAAAGAAAAATTTCTAATTTCGCGCCTAATCCTGGATCATTTAAGAATTTATAGAAATGTTAGACGTTAGACGTTGGATGTTGAACGTTAGATGTTGGATGTTGATTATACAGCTATTGACTTCAAAAAGATAAAAGAGTATAATAAATATAAATTCGGAAATTATCCGGATTGGCTTAGGTCTATTGTCTTAGTTTTTAACTTAAATAATTAGAAACAAGATAAACGACCAATAAGCCGTTAGAAAGGTCGTTTTTTTAATAGGAATTGCTCCGTTGAAAAAATATTACAGTTCGTTCCCGGCAGATAATTGCTTCCGTGAGAATACGAATGATGCCTCAAAATTCTTCAACGGAACTTATTTCTATTTAAAGACTATATCGCAAAATTCACAAACCGTTATCTTTACTAAAATCCGTTTGTAAATATTTGCGAATAACTTAATAGCATTATGGAATTCAACAATCGTAAGGATTTTCCTCCAAGAAAAATGTTTAAGGGAAATTGGACTTGCACCGACTGTGGAAAAGAAATAACAGAACTTCCATTCGAGCCAGACCCAGATAGACCTGTATACTGCAAAGAATGTTGGGCTAAAAGAAGACAGAGATTTAACAAAAGATAATCACGGAAAATTCTGACATCAACAAAAAAGAGTCATTGCTAATGACTCTTTTTTGTTCGGAGAATTAAAAAAAGCACGAATAAAAATATCTAAATAGGGTTTAAAAATTAACTCTAATTAACCAGATTAAGATATTTCCCATTGATAAAGGATAAAATATTATCTACCGTGGTTTTTAAAATTCTTTCTAATGCCTCCTGAGAATAAAAGGCAATATGAGGAGTATAAACTACATTTTCCTTTGCCAAGAGTATATGATCCCTTGCCAGTTCCTTTAATTTTTTCAATTTATCTCTATCATATAAAAGCTGCTTTTCTTCTTTAATCAACTCCTCGCCTTCCAAAACATCAAGCCCCGCTCCTGATAAAATTTTCCTATCTAACGCTTCTATTAATGCCTCTGTGTCAACCACAGAGCCTCTGGAAGTATTTATTAAAATTGCTCCTTTCTTAATAAGTTTAATATTCTCTTTATTAATTAAATGATAAGTTTTTGGCGTAGCAGGAACATGTAAAGAAATAATATCAGAATGCTTTAAAAGATAATCTAAATCAACATATCTGAAATCCAAAACTTCTTCTAAAAAATTATCCTGATGAATATCATAAGCCAAAACCTCCATTCCAAATCCTTTAGCAATTTTAATAACATGTAATCCAATATGGCCCGCACCGATAACTCCAATAGTTTTCTCTTTAATGTCAAAACCTTTCAGTCCTTCAATTGAAAAATTACTTCTTAAAGTTCTTAAATAAGATTTATGAATATTCCTTGATAAAGCCAAAATCAAAGCAAAAGTATGTTCTGCCACTGTATTCTCCCCGTAAAACGGGACATTGGAAACCAAGATTTTTCTTCTCTTGCACTCTTTTAAATCAATATGATCAAAACCGGTAGAGCGAGTGCTTATAAATTTTAATTTCGGAATCTTTTTTAAAATCTCCTTATTAAT
>JAGGTM010000018.1 GCA_021163745.1 bacterium | reverse complement strand
TGGAGTCAAAAAAGATAAAGTGGCAACTATCGCCACTGCTTTAGAAATTGCTCGTCGAATTTCACAACAGATATTAAAAGAAAAAGGAATAATTTAATAATATGCCAAAACTACCAGATCCATTTTCCACAAAACCAACAAAAGAGCAAGTAAAAATAACTCGTGAAATTTTGGATCTCATTTTTAAAGATCCTCAAGTTAAATACGGCTTGCGAGAGTTTTCTAAATTGAAGATTGAAGAAGTTTTACAAATTTTTGAAAAACAAAAAGGAAAATTTTATGTTTGTTGCCTCAAGCGCGACAAAGATATTTTAGTTTGGAATAAAGAAAAACAAAAAGGGGCTCCTGAAGAAATCATTCGCCAGCTGTGGTTAGTAAAGTTAATGAAAGATTATAAATATCCTCTTGATAGGATTGAAGTAGAAAAATCAGTGCAATTTGGAAGAGAAATCCATAGCAAAAAGGCAGATATTGTGATTTATAAAAAAGACAAAATTACTCCTTATATTATTTTTGAAATAAAAGAACCCAAAGCACGAAAAGCAGAGGAACAGTTGAAATCTTATATGTCAGGAGAAGGTGCTGAAGGAGGGGTTTGGTCAAATGGGATAGAAAGATTAATTCTCTATAGGCCTTATCCAAAAGAATATATTACCACTCTTTCTGATATTCCTCGTGCTGATCAAACCTGGGATGATTTATTTGAAGAGAAAAAACATTATGATGAATTATCTGATGAGTTTGATCTTTTTTTTATTATTAAAAGGTTAGAAGAAATGGTTTTGGCTCAAGCAGGAGTCAATGTATTTCAAGAAGTATTTAAGTTAATTTATGCTAAACTTTACGATGAACTACAAGCCAAAAAGGGATTGAGAAAAAATAAGGAGGTTTTCTTTAGACAATACAAAGACCCAAAGAAGACCTATCAAGTTATAAATTTTGAACTTTTTAAGCCTGCCACTAGAACTTGGCCTGATGTATTTAATCCTGATGTTGACAAGATAGAACTTACCCCCGAGCAATTACAAGTCTGTGTTCCTTTTTTAGAGAAGATAAGACTTTTCAGGTCAGATAGAGAAGAGTTAGATATTATTGATAAGGCTTTTGAATACCTTGTTTCTGAAGTTTCAAAAGGTAAAAAGGGACAATACTTTACTCCTCGAAATGTAATCAAGGCATGTGTTAAGATGTTAAACCCAAAACAAGATGAGTTTGTAATTGATCCCGCTTGTGGTTCTGGCGGGTTTTTGATTCATACTATGTATTGGGTTTGGGATAATTATTTAAAGGAAACCAGTTTTGAAGCGAAAAGAGATTATGCAGGAAAATACTTATTTGGAATAGATTTTGATGACAATATGAGAAAAGCCTCGCAGGCATTGATGCTAATTGCTGGCGATGGGAAACATCATATTTTTAAAAGAAATTCTCTTGATGCAAGAGATTGGATTGGGGAAAACGCAGAAGAAGCAAGAAGCGAAATAAGAAAAGCAGGGCTTTTGAGAAAATTTGAAAATCCGCAGGAGAACGAAGAAAATCACAAAACATTCAGATATTTAAATTTCGAGGTTTTAATGACTAATCCACCTTTTGCTGGCGAGATTACAGATACTGGGCTTTTAAGACAATATGAAATTGCTAAAAAAGAAGGAAAATTAAGAAGGAAAATGGAAAGGCATCTTTTATTTTTAGAGAGGTGTTTAGATATGCTTAAACCCGGTGGCAGAATGGCTATTGTTTTACCTCAAGGGGTTTTGAACAATACAAATTTAGAATGGATAAGAAAGTGGCTTTTTGATAAAGCGAGAATTTTAGCAGTGGTGGGGCTTCATGTTAATACTTTCAAACCTCATACTGGCACTAAAACTTCTGTTTTGTTTTTACAAAAATGGAATGATAACCCAAAACTTGGTCCTTTAAATCCCTATCAAGAAGATTATCCAATTTTTATGGCAGTTTCTAAAAAACCGGGCAAAGATAACTCCGGGGAATATGTTTATAAAAGAGATGAAAAAGGTCGGCGTATTTTAGATCATGATTTAGACGAAATCGCTTCCGCATTTGTGAAATTTGCCAAAGAGCAAGGTTTTAGTTTTTGGGAATGAGATATGGACAAGTTTCTACAAACGCAAATCAAAAAAATGGAAACGGAGATATTTCCTCTTGATAGGATATTGCCACTTGGTACTGTTTTCAAAATTTTTAAAGATGAATATGAAAAGAGTGATAATAAAAAACTCTTTTTCAGTGATAGAAAATATCAAAGATTACGTGAGGGATATTTTGCCCTTTTTGTAGCAGCTGCCTTGAACTATTGGGAGAAAAAAGATCACTTTTTACATTTTCCTAAAAATTCCCAGAACGACGTAAATATCCTTTCGGTTAAAGAGATAAATGATAAAAAATCAGAAATGTGGTGTCTTCCCTGTGACATCAAAGAATATACAGAATACTCTGATTCTTTTGAAGATTTTATTGCCGGTAAAGTTATTCCTAAAATTAATATCTATAATATCATTATCGGAACTTATTTAACCATACGAGATATAAGACCAGCTATTGAGTCTATTAAAAATCAAGGAAAAAGGTTGACCATTTGGATAGTTTCAGGTAAAGATCCAGTTGGTATTGATTTTACAACCGGGATAGTAACTATGATTCATCCTAGTAATAATATCTTGCAAAAAGAAATAGATTTAAATAACGATATTGAGCGAATTGATGACGGTAAACCAGTTTTAATTTTTCATAATTTATTGCGTCCTAAATTAGTTTAACTATGCAATACTCCATCATCCAAAAATCACAACTTGAAGGTGCTTTACGACTAGATGCAGAATACTATCAGCCGGAGTATTTGAATTTAATCTCAAAAATCAAAGGCCAAAAGTCAAAAGTATTTTTTGGTAAATTAATAGAAAAAATTACTCATCCAAAAGAAATCAAGAGAGAATATAGTGATAGGGGTTATATTTTTCTTTTGGCTCAAAATATTAGGCCGGGGTTTTTAGATTTTTCTGAAAAAAGATATTTTCCCGAAGAAGTAGCAAAAACCATGCCTCAAAATTTACTAAAAAAAGGAGATATTTTGTTTGTAAGAACTGGTGCGGTAGGAGATGTAGCTGTGTATTTTGGAAAACCAGAAAAAGTTTTAGCTTCGGCTCATGTTCTGATAGCTCGTCCTAATTTCAAAGTTTCGCCATATTATTTAATGATTTTCTTTAATACAAAAGTTGGGAAAAATTTGATTATTAGAGGAACATATGGGGCACTTCAACCCGAAATCGCACCTAATTATTTAAAAAGAATCCTGGTACCTATATTTAATAAAAAATTTGAGAAAGAAATTGAGCAGATGGTTTTTAATAGTAACGAACTATTGAAACAAAGCGAAAATTTTTACTCCAAAGCTGAAAATTTGCTTTTAGAAGAGTTAGGATTGAAAGATTTCAAACCAAAGGAAGAATTATTTTATATCGTCAATCTTTTCAAAATAAAATCTGCTCATCGTGCCGACGCCGAATACTTCCAGCCGAAGTATGAAAACATCTTTAACTTCATAAAATCGCCAATTAAAAAACTGGGTGAAATAACAAAATTTCTCAATCACGCAAAACAACCTCCTTACATTGATGATGGCGAAATTCCTATAATTACTCAAAAACATTTAGGTAAAGCATTTCTAAATTTAGAAGCTATAAACGATCCCGAAACTAAATTTACAAGTAGGGAGTGGTTTAAAAAATATCCAAAATATAAATTGAAAGACGGCGATGTTCTTTATTATTCTGTTGGTGCCTATATTGGGAAAACAAATATAGTTTTCGAAGAATTAGAAGCAACAGCTGCAAGTTTTATTACAATTATCAGGCCTACAGAAGGAGTAAATTCAGTTTATTTAACCGTTGTATTAAACAGCATTATTGGACAACTGCAATCTGAAAAATGGCAATCTGCTACAGCACAACAGTATATTTATCCTAAAGATATCAAAAATTTTAAAATCCCAATTCTTCCTAAACCCATTCAACAAAAAATCTCCTCTTTAGTTCAACAATCTCATCAAGCCCGCCAAAAAGCCAAACAATTATTAGAAGAAGCCAAAAGAAAAGTTGAGAAAGAAATAGAAAAAGCGCTTCATGAAAAGGAATAATCTTTATTTTTCTAAAATAGAAAAATTAAAAAATGAAATTGAGGAAATATTCAAAAGAATATTTGGATTGGATCTAAAAGAAGAATCATGGATTTTATATGAGAGTTATAAAGAGGCAAAAGAGAATATGATAAGATTAGGAGTTTTATGGCTTCAATTAGCAATTGAAGATTTATTAGAAAGTTTTATTACCGGCCATATTTATGTGGCAAGAAAGAATGTCAGAAGAGAAAAAATGCCAAAATATTTTACAAAAAGCAAAAGATGCAAAGAAATAGAAAAAATAATTCATAAAATGAAATTTATCACCAAAGTGAAAATCGCAGAAAACTTTAATGTCATTACAAAAAGAGAGGCAAAAATGTTAGAAAAATTGTGGGAGATACGATGTAAACTTGCCCATAATTGGATGGTGAATAAAAAAATTTTAGTGAAAAAAGGAAAGGGGTCAAAAAGAAGATATCAACCCTTTATTGAATATAATGGTAAAAATCTTTTTTCTGGTAGAGTATTTTTGGAGGAGTTTGATAAAGATTATAGTAAAATATTTTTAAGATTATTTAATCAACTTCCATTAGAGTAAGATGAAAAAAATTAAAAAAGTTAATTAGATGCTAAAAATAAAACACAACATGCAATTCTCAAAATCACAACTGGATAACTTAAAAAAATATATAGAGATTTACAAAGAATATTCTAAAAGCGAAGAATATAAAAAAGACATTTCGGAACGAGAGGAAAAAAAGGGAAAAATGACGTGAACTCTATTTTTAGTCAATTTTAAACAAAGCATTTAAAGGGAAATTGATAAAATGAGTGATGAAAATATGACAATAAAAAAATTAATAGAGAAAGTCTATGAAGGGGAAGTAGTTTTACCGGATTTCCAAAGGAGTTTTATTTGGGAGCCAGAACAGGTAAGAGAACTTTTAGTTTCTGCACTTGGCGATTATTTCATGGGGGCAATGTTAATATTAGAGTTGTTTAAAGATGATTCGCCATTTAAATTAAGGTTGATTGAAGGGGTTAAAAAATTAAATCCGCAGGCAGAAATTAAATCAATAGTTAAAATAATCCTCGACGGGCAGCAAAGAACTACAGCGTTATTTTACGCCCTGTATGCCCCAGATTTGCCACTTAAAGGAAGAAAAAGTGCTTATAAGTTTTATCTTGATTTAGAAAAAGCTTTGAACGGCGATTGGAATAATGCAGTAATAGGCCTAAATGTTAAAGATAGAAGAAGGCTGAGTGAGATTAAAGAAAAAGAATTGATTGTTCCGTTTACTGCCTTAAAAGATTCTAAAGAAATCATCAACCGATTCAAAAATCATCCTCATTTTGATGATATTTTTGATTTGATAAAATCTTTTCTTGATAGGAAAATATATACCATAAAATTAGCAAAAGATACTAGTCTTGAAAAGATAGTTGAGACATTCGAAAGGATAAACAGAACAGGTAAACCACTTTCAATTTTTGATCTTTTAACTGCTAAACTTTATAAAGACAACATAAACTTAAGAGATCTTTTAAAGGAATCAAAATCTCAATATTCTTTTCTAAACCTAATAAAACCAGAGTCTATTTTAAAGGTTATAGCATTAATTAGAAATGAAGAGCCAAAGCGGAAAAATATTTTAGAATTGAAAGCAGAAAATTTTAAAGAGGATTGGCAAACAGCTATAGTATCTTTAGATATTGCATATAAGAGAATTACAGATATCAAAAATGGTTATGGAGTTTTTGATTTTTCTAAATGGATGCCATATACAACTATGTTGGTACCTCTTGCTGCGATAATAGATTTTATAAAAACAAGCAATATTGAATCTCCCGATAATTATAAAAAAATAGATAAATGGTATTGGGTTTCCGTGTTTTCAAATAGATACGACCAATCGGTTGATACAACATCAGCATCTGATATGAAATTACTTAAAGAGTGGCTACTTGACGATTCAAAGATTCCTTCATTTATTACAAGTTTTAATCCAAAAGAAATAGATATGGATATAGAAAAACAGAGCTCGGCCATATATAGAGGAATTATAAATTTAATAGTAATTTCGGGAGCTTTAGATTTTAAAACGGGGAATCCTCCTCAATTTGATAAAGAAAAGGTGCAAGACGACCACATTTTTCCTAAATCATTATATAAGAATAACACGATACCAAATAGAACATTAATTAGCACAAATATCTCCAAAGGCAATAAAAAACCCTCAGAGTATTTTAAGGAAATAATTGATAGTTATGGAAGAAACAGATTAATAGAAGTATTAAAGACCCACTTGATATCTGAGAAGGCTTTAGATTGTTTGCTGGAGAATAACCTTGAAGGGTTTTTAGAGGAAAGAAAAAGAGTTTTTCAGTCTAAGATAGAAGAATTAATAGGTATTGAAGGTTTTAGAGTTGAATATTCTCTTGTGAAGCCTACAGATCCTTTCAGCAATAAAATAATGTTTGGAGAAATGATTCGTTCTTGTGATACATATTTATATTGGATTGACAAATATTTTTCTGTAGAAGGGTTGAGGTTGCTTTCTCAATTTTTAGACCAAGAAAAGGTAAAAGAAGTTAAAATATTGATGTCTCCGGAGAAAGCAAATAGAGATTTTAGGAGCTGGTTTAAAGATTTTAAAACACAAATGAATAATAAAGGAGTATTTTGTGAATTGAGGGTGATAATCAACCCGAAACTCAAGTCACAAATTCATGATGGATGGGTTATCTCTAAGTACCAGGGTTTTAATATTCCTTCTCCAGATACTATAGCAAGAGGTCAATATAGTGAAATAAAAAAGACAAAAAATAGACCACCATTTGAAAAATGGTGGGAAGAAAGTTTAGACATAATTACCGATTGGGAAAAAATTGAGCGACTAAAAAATAATAACGGCTAGCCAAAATCAGACAATTTATCTCCGCCATCAAAACTTAATCTTTTTGAAGGATATTCTCGCTACATTTTGCTAACTGGGAGGATTTGGGGTTGGAAAAATAGGAATCAAAAAGATTGAGAGAGAGCGAACAAAAAAAACATTCTCACATTCTTAAGAATGTGAGAATGTTGTGAAAATATTAAGTTAAGCAAAAATCTAAACTAAAAGGTCTGAAAAAGTTGATCTCAAAATTTAAATATATAATCTTAAAGAAGGACAAAGATTAGAGAAGAAATAAAAGAGAATTTAGAGAAATTTTTATGAAGAACAAAAAAGAAAAAGTTTATACTTTTATAGGCAGTAATAATTTGTATTTAGCCATAAAAAGTTGTGGCTGGAAATTAGATTTTGCTAGGTTTTATATTTATCTTAGAGATAAATACAGAGTGGAAAAATCTTTTATTTTTATTGGATACTTACCAGGAAATGAATCTTTATATACATATTTACAAAAAGCAGGTTATATCGTGGTTTTCAAGCCAACTTTATTTTATATGGATTTTGTTAATTATTTGGAAAGAAAGGTTGGAAAAAGGCAAAAATAAAAAGGGGTGTTGCTTGCGGGACAAGCCCGCAAGTCTTTTCCCCTTCGTGATTTATATCAAAGCTAAACCCTATGTCAAGCAAAAGTTATCCACAATTTGAGAATTCAAAATACAGAAAGCAAAGGTTAAAGATGGGTTTATTTTGACAAACCTTCAAAAGAATTAAAAAACAATTTTACCAACTGGGAGGATTTGATTTTAGAAGAATAGAAGCCAAAAAGATTGAGAAAGAACGAACAAAAAACATTCTCACCCAGCACCAGAACGGTGCTGGCTGAGAATGTTGAATTAAGTAAAAGCAAACGAGGGTTGTTTAATGGTTGAAAGGTAAAATTGGGCTAAAAAACAAAAATTTAGTTTTTTGGAAATAATATGTTTTATCAAAAAAATAATACAACAGAAAATCAAAAAATTGTTTATGTGTTTATCGACGCTTCAAATATCTGGGAAGTTCAGAAAGCCAAAGGAAAACTTTTTGATTACGGAAAATTAAAGATATTTTTAAAGAAAAAATTTAATGCTGATTTAATACAAGTTTTTTATTATACTTGTTATCCGGCTGATGGTACCCGGGATTATGATTTAACGGGAAAGCATAAATTTTATACTTTCTTGAAAAAAGGATTGAATTTTATTGTTCGGAAGAAAAAATTAAAACGTATAACTATAATTACTGATGAAGGACAATCAATTGAAGAAAAAGGTAATATGGACGTTGAAATAACGATTGATGCTTTGCATCATATCAAAAAATATAATCTTGCAGTCTTCTTTACTGGAGATTCTGATTTCTTGGCTTTGGTGTCTTATCTTAGAAGGGCTGGCAAAAAAGTTTATATTTTTTCTTCTCAGAATAACATTTCAGAAGAATTAAGAACGGGCGGGGACGGATATTTTGATATTTTAAAAATAAAAGAGGATGTCTGGGGAAAAGAGTTGAGGTACAGAAAAGAGAAAGGGAAATAAAAAACAATCCTCCGCGAGGAGGATTGCCCTTGGATGTAGTACCCTTTCAGTTGTATGGCACAACTGAAAGACATTATTAATATAGCAAGTTGATATATAATTTGTCAAGCAAGTGCCTGTGGATAATTTTATGTCCAAAGTAATTCAAGTAATTCAAAAAAAATTAAAAAACAATTTTGCTAACTGGGAGGATTTGGGGTTGTAGAAGGTTGAGAAAATTGAAGAAATGCAAACAAAAAACATTCTCACATTCTCAAGAATGTGAGAATGTTGTGAAAATATTAAGTTAAGCAAGAATCTAAACTAAAAGGTCTGAAAAAGTCAACCTCAGGATTTGAAAAGTATCTTAAAGGGCAACAAAGATTAAAAGAAAAAAACTGAGAAAGACTTAAAGAGAATAAATTTTTAATTTATGGGCTATATATTTTTAGACGAATCAGGAGATTTGGGTTTTAATTTCAAAAAGAAGAAAACTTCAAAGGTTTTTACAATTACTTGTTTATTTGTAGAAAACAAGAGGTCTATAGAAAAAATCATTAGGAAAACACATTCGGAATTAAAAAAGAAATATAAAAGGAGGTTTGGAATTTTGCATGCCGTAAAAGAAAAGCCAATTACTCGCCAGAGATTGCTTAAAAGATTATCAGAAAAAGATTGTGCGATTATGACAATTTATTTAAATAAAAAGAGGGTTTATACAAAACTTCAGAATGAAAAACAAGTATTGTATAACTATGTTGCCAATATTTTATTGGATAGGATATATACTAAAAAGTTATTGCCTTTATCAAAAACCATTTTACTTATTGCCTCAAGAAGAGAAACTAACAAATTTATTAACCAAAATTTCAAAAACTATCTCAATAATCAAATTGTTAACCGTCACAAAGTTAATGTTAGAGTTGTTATTAAAACTCCTTACGAAGAGAAGTCATTACAGGCGGCGGATTTTACAAGTTGGGCAATTTTTAGAAAATACGAGTATGGGGATGATAGTTATTATAATTTGATTAAAAATAAAATTATTGAAGAAAATCCATTGTTTCCTTAAAAAAGCAAAACCCCGTGCGCTATTTACGAGCAACCATCCGGAAGCCCACGCACGAGGATTTACTTGCTTAAGAATATAATAACAAATATCAATAAATTGTCAATAAAAGATTGTGGATAACTATGCAACTAAAATCTACCAACAAAATGCAATAGATGAATTGTTAGAGAGATTATGTAAGTATATTCAAAAAGAAAACAAGAAAGGTAAGAAGCTTTTCGGCGGGATCGTTGCTAATACTAATCCGTATAGGTATAAAGGCAGATGGATTTATTTTAATAAACCATCAAAAAAATTAAAAAACAATTTTGCTAACTGGGAGGATTTGGGGTTGTGAAGGGTTAAGAAGGTTGAGAAAATATAAACAAAAATATTCTCACATTCTTGAGAATGTGAGAATGTTGAGCAAGGTAAAAAAAGCGAAAAATTAATTGAAGAATGAAATTATGGAAAAATTTGAGGTTTGTATTAGGGCTATTATTCGACATCAGAATAAAATTTTAGTTTGTTATCATAAAGAAAAGGGTTATTATTTCTTTCCCGGGGGACATCTTAATTTTGGTGAAAGCATACCCAAAGCTCTTTTGAGAGAGATTAAAGAAGAGTTAGGTATTGGTATTAAAAAGTATTCATTTGTTGGATTGGTAGATAACATTTATGAAGAGGACAACCAAAGACATCATGAAATCAATCTAGTGTTTAATGTAATTCCTGATAAAATAAGTGAAGAAAGTAAAGAAGGTCATATTGATTTTGTCTTTTTTGATAAAAATAGATTTTCTAAAGAAAAGATTCTGCCGAGAGCATTACAGAAAGCTATTTTGAGATGGCTAAAAAATAAAAAAATTTTTTGGGTAAGTCAAATTTATGATAAAGTCACCTCTCATTTTTAGAAAAATTAACCCATTAATTTTAGCAAAAGATTTGAGGGGGAATTGGTGAAAATGAAGATGAGTGATTTTATGACTTTTGGAAAAAATAAAAAACAAAATTTAAGGTTTAAAGGTCGAAGGTTAATTTTTAAAATTGTAGAAGTTATAAAATTATGAATAACAGCGATTTAGAAAATTTAAGAGAGGATTTGGTAGGGGAACTTCAGGCGATCAATCAATATCAAGAGCATATAGA
>JAGGTM010000078.1 GCA_021163745.1 bacterium | reverse complement strand
TTTTTTGCGCGTATAGCTCAGTGGTTAGAGCATCCGTTTCACATACGGAAGGTCGTTGGTTCGAATCCAACTACGCGCATTCCTTAAAAATTAAAAAACAAGAAAGGAGGTGTTTATTTTATGAGGGTTAAGTTGATTAGTTGGACAAACAAGAAGCCGCTGGAATTGGTTTCTTTCTCGGCTAGAGTTTGTTATTCTTCTAAAAAGCCAGAGTGGGGGAAACTTTTAGATGTGAAAAATATTCTTTGGCCCGCAGGGCATCACACTCCTTTTGAGCATTTTTTTGTTTCTTTTCTAATTGAGGAAATTCCTGTGGGAGAAGTAACACTTGGTTTACATTTGACTCATCCGTTTTACAACACTTCTCAAAGATCAGGTCGCTACTCGGCAAAAATGTTTTGGCAACCGAATTGGAGAAAGATTGACAATTGTATTTCTAATTTATGGCCGGAAATAAGAAAAGAAGACAGAAAAGAAATAATGAATTATATTAAAGAAGGGGTGAGTTTGTTTCAGGAAAATCATTCTCAGATTACAGAATTGGCTCAGAGATTTCTTAAGAAAGAAAGGCCATTTATTTCAAAAGAGAATTTAGAGAAAGCCGCTCCAAAGATTGCTCAAGAGCAGTTGAGAATGTTTATTCCAGTTATCTTTCCTACTGCTTTGGTTTATAGCGTTAATTTAATAACCTTATCTGCTTTGCAAAGAGTTGCCTGGACCCCGGGGATGCGAGAAGCGATAAAAGAAATGATTAAAGCAGTTCTTAAAAAGTTTCCTGAATTGGATTTTATTTATCAATGGAACGAAAAAAATAATCCGGATTGGTCTCCTGAATTAAAAAGCGAGCAAATTAGAATCTTAAAAGAACCGAAATTGAAGCTTTTAGAAATAAGAAAATTATCTAATGCTGTTTTTCCTTCTGAAGAGAGAATTTCTCCATTGGATTTGCTTCATTTTTTGCCAGAGACAATGACTAACTATTTTGTAAGAATTACTACTGAGATTGAAATATCTCTTGCCACTATGGGGCAAGATCAAAGGCATCGAACTCTTCAGAGAAGTTTACCTGAATTTACTGGAAATTTTTATCTTCCTCCATTGCTTCAGGAAGCAGGCTTGGAACAAAAAGCGAAGAAAATTTTTCAGAACTGGTTTTCTTTTAAAGGATGGATTCCGAATACCTTATGGATGATTTTAGCGCCTTACGGAACAATGGTAAGATATAAAAAAACAGGATCTCTAAATGCAATAACCCATGAACAAAATAAGAGATTATGTTGGAGGGCCCAAGAAGAGATTTATTGGCTTTCTTGTCGTTTAAGAGAAGAGATTAAAAAGACAAGTAATAAGGAACTTTTAAAAATTTTGGAACCACCTTGTTTTTCCGGGAAATGTCCTGAGGGAAATCAATACTGCGGCAGAGACTTGAGAAAAGCTAAAGAATTTTCAAGACGGAAAGTATAATTTTTTTTAAAAAAGGCCTCTTTATGAGGTCTTTTTTTAATTTTAAGGGAGCTTTTAGAGTTAGGAGATTGTATGCAAAATAAGAGTTAACAGTTATCGGTTTGACTTTTATGTTAATAGATATATAATATAAAACAGATATTTCGCAAGAGATAAAAATAAGGAGGTGGGTTATGAGCAAAATAAAGATACAAAGATTAAAAGATAAGGCAAAAAGGTGGGCACATCACTCAGATGATTCTAAGAGAGTTTTCTATCTGGAAATAGATGGTAAAAAAATAGTAATTACCTCTTATATAGTAGTTAATAAAGAGACCAAGAAAAGATTTCAAGATAATATTCTGATGTACAGAGAGTTGAATAAGCGTAAAATTTCTTGCCCTTTACTTTTGGCTAGTGATGAGTTTAATCTTGTTTTTGTTACTGAACACAAAGGGGAAGAGATGCCTACTTATTTAGAAAAGGTATCTTTAAAAGAAGCAAAAGACAAAGTTAGTCAGGCAGTGGAGATAATTTGGAAAATAAGTGAAATAAATAGCAAATTACATCCATTTGTGATGCCTGATAGATTAGTTCGTTTTCAGAAATTTTATGAAGAAGGGAGATATAAAGATTTGCCTACAGAAACAAAATCGCTATTAGGAAGATTTTATGACGATATCAGAGAAATAGATCAGCAGAATCGTCATCTGAAATTTGATTATGGCTATGGCTTGTCAGCGGCTGATTTTATTGACTTTTTAGTTGATGAAAAAGGAGTTGTCTCTATTATTGATTTTGATGAATTAATAGAATTTTATGACCCTTATTATGGAATTGGTTACTTTTGGGTGAGTTTAGAGAGGACTAAACAATCTCAAGAATTACAGAAACATTTGCTGAAAAATTTAGATCTTTCTCAGTTTAAAGCAGAGGAGAGATTCAAATGGGGTGCTATTGCAGCTATGTCCAATCAGTTAAGGATTTCTTATACTAATCCGGAAGTCATTAAAAAACGATTAAAAGAAATTTATGATTTATGGGAAAAACTATAAAAACCAAGGACCGTCATTAAGACGGTCCTTTTAATTTTGGGGATAAAGTGTGGATGAAATTGTGGATTATTTTAAAATTTTTCTATAAAAATGGCTTATTTAAGCCATTTTTTTTGTTTTTTAATAAAGTGGTTTGACTTTCATATTTAGTGGTATATAATAGAAGTAAAGTGTTAAATTGTGGATAAAAGTGGGGATAAATTATCTGAATTGGGGAAAACCTGCCAAAATTTTTACAAAGCAAAAACTTAGGAGGATACTTAATTTTCTAACTAAAAATTTTCTAATTTTTAGATAAAATTGTTATGTTTATCGGTGAACACCTTCATACAATTGATTCTAAAAAACGAATAGCAATTCCATCTAAATTCAGAAAAGAAATAGGCAGAAGTATTGTTATTACTAGGGGGATGGATGAATGTTTGGTGGTTTATCCATTAGAAGAGTGGAGAATTTTAGCAGATAAATTATCCAAGCTTCCAATCTCACAGAGAGAAGCGAGGAGGTTTGCAAGAATAGTTTTAGGAGGAGCCATGAAAGTGAAATTAGATAAACTGGGAAGAATCTTGATTCCGGACTATTTAAAAGAGTACGCGGGCTTAAATAAAAATGTAGTAATTACAGGATTATATAATCGTTTAGAAATATGGGATAAACGCAAGTGGGACACTTACAGAAAGAAAGCAGAAAGAGAGGTAAGTTCTATTGCAGAAAAATTAGGGGAGTTAGGGATTTAAAATCAGTATTGTAAATTTAACATTGTTACTATTGTGATAAATCACATTCCCGTTCTCTTAAAGGAAGTTTTATATTATTTAAATCCTAAACCAGGAGAGAATTTTATTGATTGTACCATAGGATTTGGCGGGCATACATTTGAGATAGCAAAAAGGATTGCACCGAATGGGAAAGTGTTAGGAATTGAGTTAGATAAAGAGGTATTAAAGAAAACAAGACTTCAAGCTTCGAGTTTCAAGTTTGGGAAAAATATTATTCTTCATAACGGTAATTTCACGGATTTAAAAAATATCGTAGCCAAATATAATTTTTCTCCAGTAAATGGTGTATTGTTTGATCTAGGAATGTCCAGTTGGCATTTGGAGAAAAGCGGTAGAGGATTTTCATTTTTAAGAGATGAGCCGCTTTTGATGAATTATGAATTAAATAATAGATTAACTGCTATTGAGATTGTAAATCATTGGCATAAGAAAGATTTAATAAAAATTTTTAGAGAATACGGAGAAGAAAAATACAGCAAACGAATTGCTGAAGAAATAATAAAGCAGAGAAAAAACAAACCTATTATTACTACATTTCAGTTAGTAGAAATTGTTCGGGAGGCAGTACCCCGGAGATACAGATATAAAAGAACCCATTTTGCTACGCGCATTTTTCAGGCTTTAAGAATTGCGGTAAACGACGAATTGAGTAACTTACAAAAAGCATTGTTTGAGGCGCTAAAAGTTTTGTCTCCAGAAGGTCGCTTAGTAATAATTTCATTTCATTCTTTAGAAGACAGAATTGTAAAAAATTTTTTTAAACAACAAAACAAGTTAGGAAATTTAAAAATTTTAACCAAAAAGCCGGTAGTTCCCACAAAAGAGGAAATAAGAAAAAATAGAAGAAGCAGAAGCGCAAAATTAAGGGCTGGTGTAAAACAATAATTACCAAAAATGAAATATTTTTATTTTAAGTCCAATAATAGTAATCGTTGTAAAGGTATTGCTATTACCAATATTTTAGTAATTTTGTCTATAGTTTGTTTAGGTATTTTATATTTATACCAGAATGCAAATCTGGTAAAAGACACCTATCAAATAAGAGAATATAGAAAAAATATCAGTGAATTAAAAAAACAAAATCAGATTCTGGAAGAGAAAATTTTTGAATTAAGTTCGTTGGATAAACTTCAAGAAATGGTGAAACCCCTTAATATGGTGGAGGTAAAGGAAGTTGTTTATCTTAAAAAAGAAGTGATGGTGCAGAGATAATAGAAATCTCAAATCTCAAAACTCCCGCTCCAGAGGAGCGAGGCTCGCCCAGTAAAACTGGGCGGCCCGCTCCAAAGGAGCGAGGCTCGCCCAGCCACACTTTTGGAACAAAAGTGGGGCTGGGCGGCAAGTCTCAAATCTAAATTTTAAAATTCAAAATGAATATCCCCTCTTCCTATATCTTCTCCTCCGATTTATGTCGAAAGGGAGGATTAAGGTGGGGAGGGTATTTTGAACATTTTTACAACGTTCTATGGACTAAACAGTACCATAGAACAGTCTATGGTACTAAAAATTAAGTTTTTTTTAGTTTCCAACTTATCATTATCACTTAAATGAGATGGTATATATTTGTAGCGGGAGTTTTTTTGGTAGCGGGACTTATTATTGCCCGCTTGTTTTCACTTCAAATTTTGAAGTTTGATTATTATTTTAATTTAGCCCAGGACCAAGATGAATTTTATAAAAAATTATTTCCGAAAAGGGGAGAGATTTTTATAAAAGATTTATCTACAAATGAATATTACCCGGTGGCGGTAAATAAGAAATTTAAATATGTATACGCTGTTCCCAGAGAGATTTTAGAGGGCAGAGAAAAAATAGCAGAAGAGTTATCATATACATTAAATATAGACAAACGAGAGATATTAGAAAAAATAAGCAAAAAAAATGATCCTTACGAACCAATAAAGTATAAAATAGAAGATAACGTAGCAGAAAAGATAAGCAAGTTAAAGTTATGCGGAATTCATATAGGAGAAAAGGAAGACAGGTATTATCCGGCGAGAAATACAGCTTCTCATATAATTGGATTTGTTGGATTTAAAGGAGATAAGAAAATTGGTCAGTACGGTATAGAGGGATATTATGAGAATGATTTAAAGGGAAAACAGGGATTTTTAAAAGGAGCAAAAGACGCTAGCGGAGATATTATTGACAGTATTACTTCTGAAATAAAACCTGCTGAAGATGGGGCAAAGCTTATATTGACTATTGATAAAAATATTCAGTTTAAAGCAGAAAAAGAACTTAAAGAGGCAATCGAGAAATGGAATGCCAAGGGAGGAACTATTATAGTAATGGAGCCGAAGACGGGAAAAATTTTAAGTATGGTAAGTTTCCCGGACTTTGATCCTAACAATTACAATAAAGTTAAAGATATCAATGTGTTTCTAAATCCCGCTATATCCTACATTTATGAACCGGGTTCAGTGTTTAAGCCCTTTACTGTAGCAGGAGCGCTGGAGGAAAAATTAGTAACTCCGGATACTACTTATAAGGATACAGGAAAGGTTAAAATTAAAGGGTATATAATTTCTAATGCAGAGGGAAAATTATATGGGACCCCTACAATAACAGAGGTCTTGGAGAAATCTATAAATACGGGTGCGGTATTTGTTCAAAGGAAGCTAGGGAAAGAACTTTTCAAAAAATATGTAAAAAAATTTGGATTTTCTCAAAAAACAGGGATTGATTTACAGGGAGAGGTAGCAGGGAATATATCAAATTTAGATTCAAATAGAGATATTGATTATGCTACCGCCTCATTTGGGCAGGGGATCGCAGTAACCCCTATTGAGTTAATTACTGCATTCTCTGCTATAGCAAATAATGGAAAAATGCTTAGACCATTTATAGTAGAGAAGAAAATTTTTTATAATGATAGAGAAAAAATAAATCATCCTGTCTTAATAAGTCAGGTTGTTTCAACTTCCACCGCAGAGACCTTGACTAAAATGCTGGTAAGCGTAGTAGATAATGGCTATGGCAAGAAGGCAAAAGTAAATGGATATTTTATTGCCGGCAAAACGGGAACGGCACAAGTTCCAGAAAAGGGAACATACTCCAAGGACAGGACTATCCATACTTTTGTGGGATTTGCTCCCGCATTTAATCCAAGATTTGCTATTTTAATTAAATTAGATGAACCAAAAGGAATTCGTTTTTCTGCGGATTCCTGCGCGCCCATTTTTAGGAAATTGGCAGAATTTATTTTTAATTATTTAAAAATACCACCGCAGTAGAAATATAAAATTGCTATAATTATTCCAAATTATTCCAAAAAGATTTATCTTCGGCAAAGTCGGAGAAGAGATTTTGATCTATGAGGCGTATTTTACAGTTTATTCTTAAAATTTTGGCTAGGTTTGTTTTGCGGAAATATAAACCTATTGTAGTAGGAATTACTGGCAGTGTAGGAAAGACCTCTACCAAAGAGGCGGTTTACGCTGTGCTGAAAAGGAAATTTAAGGTAAGAAGAAATTTAAGGAATTATAATAATGAGATAGGAGTTCCGTTAACTGTTTTAGGCCTGGAAACTGGAGGAAGAAACATATTTAAATGGATAATTTTATTTTTGAAAGCATTGAGGTTGATTTTACTAAAGACAGATTATCCTGAAATATTAGTTTTAGAAATGGGCGCAGATAAACCCGGAGATATAAAATATTTACTTAATTTTGTCCCAGTGAATATAGGGATAGTTACTGCTATAGGGGAGTTTCCTGTGCATATTGAGTTTTTTCCAGAAAAAGATGATTTAGTAGAAGAAAAGGCAAATATGGTTAAATGCCTTTCCTCTTTTCGGTTACCCAACAACGAGAGGAGTTCAGGTATTGCAGTTTTAAATTATGATGACCTTTCTGTCAGAGGAATGAGAGATAAAATTAAATCCGGAACAAAATTAATCTACTATGGATTTGGGAATGGCGCTGATGTTAAACTTTCTAATTTTGAGCCAAAATTTTCAAATCTAAAGAACTTCGGAGCAAGTTTTAAAGTAGAACTAAATGGCTCTATTGTTCCTGTAAGGATTAATGCATTAGGAAAACAATATGCTTATGCTTGTGGGGCAGGCATAACTGTAGGAGTTGTTTTGGGGATTAATTTAGTAGAGATATCTCAGGCATTAAAAAAATATAAAGTAATGGAAGGAAGAGGTAATTTAATAAAGGGAATAAAAAATACCATTATTATTGATGAAACTTACAATGCTTCTCCTGCTGCTACTTTAGCTGCATTGGAGGTTTTGGAACAATTTGAAGGGCGAAGAAAAATTGCAGTTTTAGGTGATATGTTAGAATTAGGAGAATACACAGAAATAGGGCATAGAAGAGTAGGGGAAAAAGTGGCTAAAGTAGCAGATTTGTTGTTTACTGTGGGGGTCCGGGCTAAATTTATATCAGATCAAGCCCGCAAAACTTCCGGCAAACTTTCCGAAGAAAATATCTTTGAATTTGACACTTCTGACCAAGCCGGTTTGCCTTTACAAAAACAAATCAAATCCGGAGATGTCATTTTGGTAAAGGGCTCCCGTTTTATGCGTATGGAAAAAATCATTGAGGAGATAAAAGGGTAAGAAATAGAATATTCCTTTAACAAGGTGCTCTTAATTATATTGATAGGACCCAATTAGAATATTGACAAGATAGTAAAATATGTTATTTTGTTTTTAGTTTACGAGAAATAACAGTAAATAAAAAGGAGGGATAAAAATGCTAAAAGGTAAGAAAGTATTTCTAAGACCAGTGAGGAAATCAGATTTATCGGTTTTCTTACAGTGGTTTAATGACTTAGAGGTTATTCAATATTTAGGAAGTATCCGTCCGATAGCTGAGATAGAAGAGGAAAAATGGATAGAGGAACTTGGAACTACTCGTAAAGAAAGTGATATAGTGTTTGTGATTGAAGCCGTGAATTCAAAAAAACCAATAGGTACTTGCGGATTCCATCATATTGATTACAAGAACCAGAATGCTGATTTTGGGATAGCTATTGGAGAGAAAAAATATTGGAACAAAGGTTATGGGACTGAAGCAGCAAAGCTAATGATTGATTACGGATTTACGCAGCTTAATTTAAATAGAATTTCTTCAGCGGTTTTTGATTTCAATGAACGGAGTATTAGACTACATAAAAGAATTGGTTTTCGAGAAGAAGGTCGTCGGAGGAAATACGTATTTGTAAACGGCCAGTTTCACGATAAAATCCTTTTTGGTTTTTTAAGAGAAGAATGGAAAGAAAGAAGAAAGATATCTTAAATTTTCCAAAAGCCTGTGGGAATTTATCTGCAGGCTTTATTCTTTCTTGCTAAAGTAATAATTTTTGGTAGAATAAATTTAAAAAACATTGCTCTGATTATTATTAACAAATCTATTTTTATATGTTAGATTATAAGTAACTGCAATTGGCCCCGTCGTCTAGCGGCCTAGGACATCTGCTTCTCAGGCAGAAGATCGCGGGTTCAAATCCCGCCGGGGCTACAAAAATTTAATTGATGGTGAATTGTTGCTACTTGCTATAGTAATCAGCACATTTTAAAAAAGGTCGGTTTTGTTTTAAATTAAAATCATTATGGCAAATGAGCAAGAAGAAAAATTAATAGGTAAAGTAACGCATTATTTTAACAACATATCTGTAGCAGTCATTGAATTAAAAGATACATTAAAGGTAGGTGATGTCATTCATATTAAAGGTGCTACTACAGACTTTACCCAAGAAGTAGAGTCAATGCAGATTGAACATGAAAATGTGGATACCGCAAAAAAAGGACAGGCAATCGGATTAAAAGTAAATGAGCCGGTAAGAGAGAATGATGATGTGTACAAGGTAGTAGAATAAGGAGTTTAAATTATGAGCAACAAGTCAAAGGCCTTGGTGCTTTTTTCCGGAGGCTTAGATTCTATACTGGCAGTTAAATTATTAAAGGAACAAAAAATAGATGTAACTGGTATTTGTTTTACCAGTTATTTTTTTGATTCTTCAGATATAGCAAACAAATGGGCGAATAAACTAAATATCCGACTAAAAATATGTGATATTTCCGAAGAGATGCTTAAGATTATAAAGAATCCAGTTTATGGATACGGGAAAAACATGAATCCATGTATAGATTGCAAAATTTTGATGATGAAAAAAGCGAAGAAGTTCTTGTGGAAGGGCACTAAAAAAAGTGAGTGGATATACCAGAAAAAATTCTTAGCCACGGGAGAGGTTTTAGGAGAACGTCCTTTTTCGCAAAATAGAAATGCCCTGGAATTGATTGAGAAAAAATCGGGCGTGGAAAGTTATTTACTCCGTCCATTATCTGCTAAGTTACTAAAGGAAACTATACCGGAGAAAGAAAAATGGATAGACAGAGAGAAATTGAAAGATTTTCAGGGTCGTTCTCGTAAAAGACAAATTGCCTTGGCAGTAAAATTTAATATTAAAAATTATCCCACTCCTGCGGGGGGATGTTTATTAACAGATCCTTCTTTTTCTGTTCGCGTAAGAGAATTGATAAAAAAATGGCCAAATTGCAATATTGATGATATTGCTTTGTTGAAAGTAGGCAGGCATTTTTGGGAGGGTGGTATAAAAATAATCGTAGGTAGAAATGAGGATGAAAATATTATGATAGAAAAATTAAAGAGGAAGGGAGATATTATTTTAAAACCAAGAACATTTAAAGGCCCTACTATTTTGATTAGAAGAAAAGAAAAAGAATTGGATTCGGAAGAACTTTTAAAAAGCTTAAAAATGGCAAAAAACTTGATGATTAGATACTCTTCACAACTCTCCTCTTAAAATCTTTCTCTTTTTTGGAGGGAAAGAATGAAGGAAGCCCCTTGTCAATTTTTAATTTTGAGATTATAATAGAAAAAAATTTATGGGAAATATTTATATTTTTGTATTTATTGCTTTAATAATTTTTATTTTAGGCGGGTTTTTTTATTTTATTAAAAAGATTGAAAAAATTCAGAAATCTCATCAAGAACAACAGGAGCAGAAATGGCAAATGGCTATTGACCTTTTAAAAAGAGGGCTTGACGAGAAATTAGATAGAACCACTTCAGAAATGTATAGGCAATTAAGAGACCATGCTAAGACCCAAGCACAAGTTTATGCTCAGCTTTCAAAAGAATTGGGGATATTTCAGGAAATCGGTAGAGAAATGAAAAATCTTCAGGAGGTTTTGCGCTCCCCAAAGTTAAGAGGAAATTTAGGAGAACAGGTGTTGAGAGATTTATTAGAACAGATTTTCCCTCGTTCTAGCTTTTCTTGTCCTTATAAGTTTAATTCTAATCAGACGGAGGTAGATGCTATTATAAAAACAAAGCAGGGGATAATTCCTATTGATTCGAAATTTCCTATGGAGAGTTTTCAGAGAATGCATAAGGCAAAAGACGAAAGAGAACGCGAGATACATTTAAGAGATTTTAGAAGGGATATTAAAAAACATATTGATGATATTGCCAAAAAATATATTTTACCAGAGGAAGGGACAGTGGATTTTGCGGTGATGTATATTCCCTCAGAGTTGATTTACTATGAATTGGTTGCAAAAAATGATGATTTGCTTCATTATGGATATAACAAGAAAGTATATTTTGTTTCTCCGAATAATTTCTATTATTTTTTAAAAGTGGTAATGATAGGATTGGAAGGCGCAAGAATTGAGGAGTTAACAAAGAGAATTTGGAATGGATTAAAGGCAATTCAACAAGAGAGAGATAAGTTTAGCGAAGAATTAGGAGTTCTTCTTACGCATATTTCCCGTACCAAATCGGCGAGCGAGAAGGTGAGTAATAGATATAGCAGATTGTCTTCTTCTATTGATAATATAAGCATGATAGAAATAGAAAAAGAAGGAGAAATTGAAGCAAAAAAGAAGGAAGTTCGAAGCGCGACGGAGTCTGAAACATGAGAATAGGTAAATTACAAATCACAAATTACAAATAACATTCAAGCGTAAAGCTCAAAGCGCAAAGCGCAAAGTTACAACTTAAAGCGTAAAGTTAATTTATTTAAATCTAAATTCGAATTTGTTTCGAATTTCGGATTTCGGATTTCGGATTTTTTAATTACTTTTACGCTTTGCGCTTAATTTATTATGTCATTAGCAGTAATAAAGACCGGAGGGAAACAATATATTGTTTCCCCTCAGGATAAAATAAAAATAGAAAAGATAGACAAAAAAGAGGGTGAAGAAATTATTTTTGACCAAGTTTTGTTAGTGGAAAAAGATGATAAAATTTTAATAGGAAATCCATTAGTAAAAGGAGCAGAAGTGAAAGGAAAAGTATTAAAACAAGGAAAGCATAAAAAGATAATTGTTTTTAAGTATAAACCAAAGAAAAGATATAAAAAGAAAATAGGGCATAGGCAGCAATATACAGAAGTAGAGATAGAAGACATTATAATAAAATCTTCCAAGAAAAAAGGTAATGTTTAATGTTTGAGGTTTGATGTTTTTAATTTTTCAAATAATAAGCAAATGTATTTCTAAGAGACCTAAGAAGAAAAATAGTTAAAATCCGCTTAAATAAGCGGTTTTTATATCCATATTTTTGGCTCAAGAATAAAGAGTGAAAGCGAAAATACTGGAGTAGCGGAGCGAAGCTCCGCAATATTATTGCAAAGCCGGATAACAGAGTATTTTGAAATTCACCTCGCACCATACAGAAAGGCATATCTATACAGTCAGGGCCGCAACCTCATAGATGAATACATCGATAGGGCGAAGGATATCACAAGTTCATCTCTGTAAAAGCGTGGTGCGAAGTTTATCTTCTTCCCAGCATTGCATTTTTTAAAGTGTCTTCGTCTATATACTCCAAAGAACTGCCTTTTGATAGTCCGCGAGCTAAGCGGGTTATTTTTATGCCGATTTTCTCTCCGCGAAAATCTGGACCGGTTAGCAAGCGTTCCAGATATAATGTTGTAGTATCTCCTTCAGTAGTAGGGTTAAGGGCTAGAATAATTTCGATAATGTTTGATGTTTGATGCTCGAGGTTTGATGTTTTTAATTTTTTAATTCGTTCAATCAATTCTCTGATCTTTAGTTTATCCGGACCTATTCCATTAGATGGCGAGATAACTCCGCCCAAAACATGATAAAGTCCGTTATATGCTCTAGTTTTTTCTATGGGAATTATATCCAGTGCTGTTTCTACCACACAAATTTTTGATTTGTCTCTTTTTTGGTCCTTGCAAATATCACACAGTTCGTCTTCGCTAAAATTGAAACATTGAGAACAAAATTTTATTTTTTTTAAATTTATAAATGCGTTTATTAATTTCTGGATTTCTTCATTTTTTTGGTTCAATAAATAAAAAGCAAGCCGGGTCGCCGCTCTTGGGCCAATATCCGGAAGTTTCGATAGTTCTTCTATTAAATTTTGCAAAGATTTTGGAAGCATAAAATTCACCCCGTACCACGGCTTAACAGCCGTGGTGTGGGGTTTACTCTGAGGAAAATCCTTTTTCTAAATTCTTAAAACTGACTTGATTTTCATTGAAGTATAGTTCTATTTTTCCTGTGGGGCCATTTCTATGTTTTGCGATATAAATATCTGCTATATTTTTTCTTTCTGTATTTTGCTTATATTTATCCTCTCGATAAATAAACAAAACCACATCACTATCTTGTTCTAAAGAGTTATGCAGAATGATATCATTTGCCACAAAATTATGAGCACCTTCCACGGTTGCATCATATACATCTTTTACTCCAAGTGGTTTTATAGAAACAATTTCATCCCAAAATATATCTGAATTGGCTATGTCTAAAATACTAGGATGATTAAGCACCTTATAAATTCTTAACATTCTTGCTCTGCTGACCCCACTTTGAAAAAGCGAGGTTCCGCAATAGGCGGTATTTATACCTTGACTAAATGCTCTCCAACTTAATCCCATTTCTTCTTTTATTGGAGTGATTAAAATTTTCCAGCTTTCCTTAGGAATAATATCTCTATTTGGATTTGGGGTAATTTTTTTTAATTTTGATATCATATTAGATACTATTTTCTCTCTTTTGTCCGCTATTCCTACATTATAAAGAAATTTCAATTGGTTTTCTGAACCTTCAATATAAATATAATACATCAAGCGGTATCCTTTTTTTGATTTAACCTTTCTTAACGAACTTTGAATGCCCAATCTCAAAAGAAGATGTTGGACCTGTTCAGCCATTATTCTACTTGAAGTAGAGTAATAAATATTTCCTGATGGGTTTCTACCTTTAATATGTTTCCAACTTAGATTTCCGTCTGTGGCCCAAAGGTGTTTTAGAAAAAGTGCAATATGCTTTTTATCGCATTGAAAGAGTTTTTCAGGTATTCGTTTTTTCCAAGAATGGACTAATTTGATGTTAAGTTTTTTAAACCAATTAGTTATAGGATGATGTTTTTTATGGGTTAAATGGTACGGACTGGGGAGATAAATATGGTACCAGTTCTTTTGCTTTATTATTCGTCCTTTAATCCCAAATAATTTATTAGCAGTTTTTTCTACAGTTTTAATATTTTCTTTATCCGAGCTAGTATAATGAAATGGTTGATTTGGTAAGACGCAACCGTCTCCTAAAAGATGAGCCAGTAAGATAATTTCATCTTTTGAAAGAGGATTTGGCGAGGTTTCTATATTGAGATTACGTGGTAAGGCAATGCAATCTCCCTTTTTGAGTTGTTCTAATGGTACCCATCCTTCTAATTTTAGAAATGGGTGATTGCTACTGGCTTTAATTTTTCGCCCGCTTTTAGTTTTAAGCTCAAAAACCATTTTTTTACCGGAATAAAATGCTTTAATCATCCAATGAGGAGTTAATTTATAATGTTTGTTTACGGCTAAAATTTTAATCGGTTTTTGAATTTTTCTTTGGGCTAATTTTTTAATAGGTATTCTTTCTCCGGTGTCTGCTTTAATAATTAAGGTATCTCCAGTTAGACAGCCGCTTTCTCTTAAATCAGAAAGTCGCGGGATAGGTGGGGTTCGTACTTCTACTGCTCTGGAAAGTTGGGATACTGCTAAAACCGGGATATCTAATTCTCTAGCCAATGATTTTATAGATCTGGATATATCGCTTACCTGTTGGACCGGAGAGTCAGATGGATTTCTTGGTTTTATCATTTGCAAATAATCTATAGTCAAAAGCCCCAATCCGTGCTCCGCCTGCAACCTACGTGCCATTGTGCGTATTTCCATAATAGTGGGAGATGGAGCATCGTTAATAAATACGGGAGAATTTGCTAATATATCCATAGTTTCCTGAATTTTAGAGAAATCACTTTCTGGACCTTCCTTTATTAATTTTCCCGTTCTCATTCTCCATAATGAAATTCCTGCTTCTGCGGCTAAGATTCTGTCCACAACCTGTTCTTTTGACATTTCTAAACTAAATATTCCAACTGGAATTTTGTATTTTATTCCTACGTGTCTGGCAATATCTAAGGCAAGAGATGTTTTTCCCAAGCTGGGTCGCGCGGCTAAAATAATCAGGTCAGATTTTTGTAATCCTGCCAGATAATTATCCAAATCTGTAAATCCCGTTGGAACCCCTCTTAGCACTCCTTCGGATTTATGTAACTTATCAATTCTTTCAAAGGTATCTTCTAATGTAGATTTTAATGGGATAAAACCCTCTTTTAAACTTTGCTGCGAAATAGAGAAAATTTTCTTTTCTGCTTCATCAACTAGTTCATCTACATCTTTTTCTTCATGATATCCAAGTTCGCTAATATAATAAGCGGTATCAATTAAATCTCTTAAAATTTTTTTCCGTCTCACTATTTTTGCATAATTAACTACATTATATGGACTTGCTACGGTATTCACTAAATTGGTAAGATAACTTACTCCGCCGATTTCTTCTAACAATCCTTTTTCCTGCAGACGGTTGGAAAGATTTAACAAATCGATGGGCTCTCCTTTTTCATAAAGCTCAAGCATTGTTGAGTATATGGCGCCGTGTATATCTTTGTAAAAATCTTCCGGCTTTAAAATATCCGCAACTTTTATGATTGCTTCTTTATCTAACATCAGACATCCCAAAACAGATTCTTCCGCATCTATATTTTGAGGGGGAAGTCGGTGACCTGCGTTTTTTGGAAGTTTTTCATCCATATATAATTATATTATATCTTTAATTTTTATTAGGCAATCTTGACCTTGTTTAAAATATTTGGTATGTTAAATATATTAGAAAAAAAGGAGGTGAAAAATGGGAAAGAAGAAAAAGAAAAGGAAAAAAAGGAATAGAAATAAAAAGACAATAGATGCTGTTATAGATGCTGTTATGCCGGTGATAACAGAAGAAGAAGAAGAAACGCTGAAAGAGTTAGGTATCGGAGAAGAAGACTGTTATAGATTGGATAAATTGGAAACAGAATGTAGAGATGGACGTGAGTGGTACAAGAAAATAAGAAAGGAGCTTAAGGAGTGGAAACGTGAACTATATAAAAAGATCAAAGACATAGAGAAATCCCTTTCAGAAAAAGAAGAAGAGTTGATCTATAAATTTCAGGAAGAGATAAAAAAAATTACCTTGGAAGAAAAAGAAAATTTAAGGGAAGGCATACCGGCAGAAAAACAAAAAAGTAGTTCTCAAAAATATTAAAAAGAAAATAAAAATTCTTCTAAGAAAAATATAAAAAGGCATTCTTTGAATGCCTTTTTAATTTGTTCTACACTATACAAAAAATACGGCTGCAAAACTCCGGAATGCATTTATAGTCAGAAGCATCATTTTAAGCTCTTTGCGATATAGGGCTTACACAGAAATTGACTGAGGGAAAATTTCAGGACCTTTTTGGGTGTCTTCTACTTTGTATCCTTTTTCTTCAATTTTCTTTCTTAATTTATCTGCTTTTTCCCATTGTTTTTGTTTGCGATATTTTTCTCTTAGCAGAACCATTTTCTTAATCTCCAAAGGTATTTTTGGTTTTTTTACTTTATTTAGCTTTAAGCCAAATATTTTATCAAAATCCAGCACTAAAGCATATTTTTCTGAATCAGAAATTTTTTTATCCTCAATAACTTTCCACATTAATGCCAGCGCCTTTGGTATATTAAGGTCGGTATTGATAAGTTTTAGAAATTTCTTTTGATATTTAACAAATGTTTGATGTTTGATGTTTGATGTTTGATGTTTAAGTTTTAGAATTTTCTCATACAATTTTTTCAGAGCATTTTGAGAAGCAGAAAGTGCTTTTGAAGAAAAAAATAATGGACTTCTGTAATGAGAAGTTAGACATAAATAACGATAGGCAAGAGGATTTATTCCGTTTTTAATTAAATCATCTAGAATAACAACATTTCCTTCCGATTTTCCCATTCTCTTCTTTTTTTTCAAGATAAGAAATTCTCCGTGTAACCAGTAATTTGCCAAAATTTTTCCATAAGCCGCTTCTGCCTGGGCAATTTCATTGGTATGATGAATTAATATATGGTCAACTCCGCCGCAATGGATATCAAACGGAATTCCCAAATATTTGATACTCATTACAACACATTCTGTATGCCAGCCCGGAAATCCCTTTCCCCAAGGGGAATTCCATTCCATTTGTCTTTTTACTCCTTTCGGAGAGAATTTCCATAGAGCAAAATCAGTAGGATTTTTTTTGTCTTTTACTTTTTCTACTCTTGCTCCTTCTTTTAGTTTCATTTTTTTAGGCCAAAGCCGGCCGTAGGTTTTTAAACGAGAGGTGTCAAAATAAATCCCGTCAGAAATCCTATAGGTAAACCCTTTTTTTTCTAAAAGTTGTATTAATTTTATTTGTTCTTTTATAGTTCGCGTTGCCTTAACCCAAACGGTTGGTTTTTTTATGTTTAATCTTTCCAAATCTTTTTTAAATGCCTTGGTATAGAATTCCGCAATTTGATACGCGCTTTTTTTCTGTTTCTTCGCCTGTTTTTCTATCTTATCTTCTCCGGTGTCTGCATCAGAAGTTAAGTGTCCAACATCGGTTATATTCATTATATGCTTTACCTTATAATTGTTGTATTCTAACACTCTTTTAAGAATATCTTCAAAAATATAAGTTCTAAGATTTCCTAAATGAGCATAATAATACACAGTAGGCCCACAAGTATACATTCCCACTTTTTTATCTTTAATTGGCTTAAAATTTTCAATTTTTCGAGAAAGAGTATTGTAAAACTTCATAGATAAAATTCAAAATTCAAAATTCCAAATTCTAAATAATATCAAAATTCAAATGTTTGAAATTCAAAACTATCTTGACTTCTCTAATATAGAAGCGAAGATTTTTACTAACTCCATTGCTTCTTGCAATAAAGGTTCTATTCTCTGCTTGAATTCTGGATTTGCTTCTAGGATTAGATTTAACCAATAAATAGTCTCTTTACCTTCTTTCCTGCAGATTCTGATTCTAAATCTAAAATCCTTTTTAGTTTCTGTTTCATTAGCTTCTCTATAATTAGCACCCATTGATGTTCCTGAACGAATAACTTGGTCAATCAATCTAAAATTTATGGTATTTTTAGAAAGGGTCTTGCACAATCTAATGATTTTCTTTCCAAACTCAAGTGTTCTTTCTTCTAAATCGTATTGTTTTGAATTTTGAATTTTGGTCATTGTAATTTATTTAGGATTTAGGATTTTGAATTTTGAAATTTACCCAGCCTCACACTGTGGGCTATATAGCCCAAAGTGTGAGGCTGGGTTATATCCATTTCTTCCTCCTAAATACCCATAGCATCAGAAGAGAAGATATTATCATAAAAATTAAGATAGCGAGCCATGTAAATTTCCATTGCAACGAAGGAAGTTTTCCAAATACATTCATTCCAAAAAATCCTACGATTACCGATAAGGGGAAAGTTACGAATGAAATTACTGTTAGAATTTTTACAATGTCACTGATTTTATAGGAAAGCAGAGAATTATTAGTCTGTTCAATTGATTCAATTAATTCTTTATGATTTTCCAAAGTATTCCATACTCTTATATTGGATCCTACTACTTCTTGGGCTAGCGGTTTTAACTCTTTGCGAAATAATCTTTCTGCTTTTTTGTAGAGCAAATCCAATACCGACTTTTGCGGTTTTATTGCTCTTCTAAAATCAATTATATCTTTCTTGACTACGGCAATTTCCGAAAGCATTTCTCTTTCTTTTCCTTGAAATACTTGTTTTTCAATGTTTTCAATGTTTTCTGCTATATGGTCTAGCATAGGAAGACAGGAATCGATGAGAAAGTCCAACAAGTTGAATAACAGATGTCCGGTGGTTTTAAAACAACTATTTTGATAATATTTTTGAAATTTACAATCATTGAAAAATATTTCTAATGCAGGAATTCGTTTGGTGTGGGATGTAATCAGGAAATCTGGAGTAACAATAAAATCTAATTCTATCGGTTCGGTTGACCTTGTTTTTTTATCAAAAACAGGAAAATGCAAAACTAAAAATAACTGGATTGCTTTTTGTGGTATAGGATATTCTTCTATTTTTGGTCTATGAATGGGAGGAAGAAATTGATGCGCTATTTTAGGATGTAGATGAAACTTTCCTTTGAGATATTCTAAATCTTTCTCTTTGGGATTTAAGATATCTACCCAAACGATATTATTTGTTGTAATTATATTTCTCATAAATGTAATCTAGTTTTCGCCAGTTATCCTAAATTAGCGAAAACCAGAGTTATAATCTGTTCGTCTAACAGACGGGATTAGAATCCTAATCGTTCGTTCGAGTGGATTCTAATCCGTTCGTCTGTTCGGACGAATTAGGACGAATATTGCATAGTTATGGTTTAATAGTAATTAAATGAGATTAAATTTCAACCCAAACTTAAACGCTTTTTTGTTTAAGTCAATATATTGTGGTTTTATGATTTTCGCAAGTGCTTTTTCAAATGAAGATGGTGAAAGGGAAATAAATTTTTTACTGCACGCAGCTCCTAAAAGAAATACTCCAGATAAAACAGGATTTTTGTATTTTTCGGCAATGATTTTATTCGCGTCAATCAAATAGATGTTTTTGGAAATTTTGTTTAATTCCTTTTTAATTTGTCCTTCAGAAAGATTTTGGTCCGGGATAGGAATAATATGGTTATTTATTAAGAAAATTGTGTTTTTATTTGCGTATTTTACAGCATTTAAAGATTCTTGAATTTCTAAAGCGATTATTAAATCAGCTTCATTTGGCATTACCAAAGGAGAAAAAACTTCTGAGCCAATTCTTATATGAACTACCACGCTTCCTCCTCTTTGGGAAAGGCCATGCAGTTCGGATGTTCTCACATTTAAATTTTCCTCCAGAGATGCCTGGGCTATAATTCTTAATAGAGTAATTATTCCTTGTCCTCCTACTCCGCAAATTATAATATTTGATTTCATTGTGCTCACTAATTTACGCGAATTTAGCGCGAATTTACGCTAATATTATTCGCGCAAATTAGCGGGACATTAGCGCAAATTAGTGATTTTTTACAAAAGCGCACGGTCTTCTTGCTATAATTACAGAAACTTCTTTTTTTTCTAAAAATTCTTTAATGGTGTTTTTTAATTCTTCTTGATTGATTGGGTCAATTACTTTTATGTATTTTACTCCGCATGCTTTTACTAAATCTTCTATATTTGGTTTGCCGTACAATCCAGGTCTGGGCTGATGGCCGGTCATAGCAGTAATTCTGTTGTCCATTATTATAATTAATGGATTTGATTTGTTTTCTGCGCAGTTTATTAACCCCGGAATTCCTGCATGAAAAAAAGTAGAATCTCCAATTAAAGCAATAACTTTTTGTTTTTTCTTATTCAAATTTATATTTTTGGAGATACCATGAGAAATCCCCACAGATGAACCCATAGAGAATAAATAATCCTGCATTTCAAAGGGAGGAAAATAAGCCATCATATAGCATCCTATATCTCCTCCCCATATAGTATCTTTTGGTGTAATATCTTTTAATGCCTTTAAAGTTAGCCAATAAGGGCATCCTTGACAAAATTTTGGAGTTCTTTTTGAGGAAGATGTTAGGTTTAGATTCTTATAGTTAATCGGGCTTTTTATGTTTAAAATTTTAGATATAGCCGAAATTACATATTCTGGTGTAAGTTCGCTAACTTCCGGTAAATGAGATTTTCCAAAAACGCAAGAAGGATTAGAAGAAATTAGTTTTATTTCTTTTTCTAAATATGGCTCTAATTCTTCTACTACTAAAACTTGTTTACAATTCTTTATAAAATTCTTAAGTTTTTTATAAGGCAATGGATAGAACCAGCCTAATTTAAATACAGGGAGGTTGATATTTAAAATTCTTTGTGCTTCCATTACATAAAGATATGATATTCCTGAGGTTATAATTCCTAAATCTGCTTTTTTATTCGGAAAAGAGAGGAAATTTATTTCGCTTGTTTCTACTTCTTTTTGAATTTTAGATATTTTTTCCAATAAACGGGAGTGCATTTCGAGTGTATGCGATGGTGGCATAGAGGAGAACCTCCCTTTAGTTTTTAGTGCACTTGATTGAAATGATGGGCTGGACGATACAGAAATTTTTTCAAGATAAACGGGCATTCTTTGGTGAGCTACTCTTGTGGTTATTCTTACAAGCACCGGAATTTTGTATTTTTCTGAAATCTCAAATGCTAATTTTGTAAAATCTTTACACTCCTGGGGATCAGATGGTTCCAGTGTGGGGATATGAGCCAGATAAGAGTATCCTCTAGAATTTTGCTCAGATTGCACAGACGAGTGACAGGATGGGTCATCTCCTACCACAATTACCATTCCTTTTAAAACATCCGTATAAACCAATGGAATAAAAGTGTCAGAGGCGACATTTAATCCAAAATGTTTCATAGAAACTAACGTCTTTCTTCCAGAAAAATTAGCCCCCATTGCTGATTCTAAGGCCACTTTCTCATTGGTAGCATATTCAAAATATAAACTTTGAACTTTGAACTTTGAACTTTGAACTTTGTAGAATGTGTCTCCAATTTCTGAAGCAGGAGTCCCCGGGTAAGTAGTGGCATACTCTACACCTGCTTCTAGTGCGCCTCTTACAATTGCTTCGTTTCCTAATAAAATTTCTTTTTTGTTTTTACTTAAAATCCTTTCCATAT
>JAGGTM010000076.1 GCA_021163745.1 bacterium | reverse complement strand
TTTGAGATGTAGATTTGAGATTTGCCGCCCAGCCCTACTTTTGGAACAAAAGTAGGGCTGGGCGAGCCTCGCTCCTTTGGAGCGGGAGTTTTGAGATTTGAGATTTTTAAGGTATCCTACTCTTTACTCACCCTTAGCACTTCCTCAATAGAAGTAATTCCTTGTGCTGCTTTAATAAAGCCATCCTCTATCATCTTAAGCATTCCTTGTTTTCTCGCTTGCCTCTCTATTTCGTCGCTATCTTTTGATTGTGTAATCAAATCCTTAATCTCTTTAGTTACTTCCAAAACCTCAAATATTCCTATTCTTCCTTTGTAGCCATCCGGGCATTCTTTAGATTTTCCCGGATGATAAAAGTTAATTGTCTTTAAATTATCCTTATTAGAAGTTAACCTTTCTTTTTTTAGAATTTCTAAAATTTTATCCAAATCTACTTCTTTTTTGAACCTTCGGATTTCATGTGGTTTTAAATTGTATTTTTCTCTTGTATCTGGACAAAGTCGTCTTACCAATCTCTGAGCAATTACCACATTCACACAAGAGGCAATCAAAAACGGTTCTACCTTCATATCTATCAAACGCGGAAATGCACCTGCCGCGGAATTGGTATGCAAAGTAGACAAAACTAAATGTCCGGTTAGGGCAGCATTTATAGCCAAAGATGCGGTTTCATTATCTCTTATTTCTCCAACCATAATAATGTCGGGGTCCTGCCTCACTAATGCTCTTAGTCCATTTGCAAAAGTAAGACCAATTTTAGGTCTAACCTGTGTCTGGTTTATTCTGGGCATCCTATATTCAATAGGATCCTCAACGGTGGAAATATTCACTTCCGGAGTATTCAAAATATCTAAAATAGTGTATAAAGTAGTTGTTTTGCCGGAACCCGTCGGACCAGTTACCAAAATCATTCCATGTGGCCTTTTTATGTTTTTATGGATAATCTCTAAATCCCTACCCCATAAACCTAATGATTCTAAAGTAAATCCCTTCGCTTGCTCCGGCAAAAGACGCATTACTACTTTTTCTCCGCCATAAACTGGCAAAATAGAAACCCTGAAAGAAATCTTATACTCGGGTGTTTCTATTCTGAATCTTCCATCTTGAGGAAGTCGGTGTTCATCTAACTTTAAATTAGATAAAACTTTTATTCTAGCAACTATGCCGGAATGAACCTTTTTGGGAAGCACCATAGCGTCATGAAGAATTCCATCTATTCTATACCTTATTAAAGTTTCTTTTTCCAACGGCTCAATGTGAATATCGGAAGCGTGCTGTATTATAGCGTGTTTTAGAAGAGCGTCCGTTATCCTTACAATAGGTAATTGTTCCGCAGCTTTTTCTAATTCTTCTTTAGTTTCCTCCTTTTCTTTTTCAATAATAGGCGAAATTTTTTCTCCTTCTTTTTTTATTAAGTCAGGAAATTCTGCTTCCAGGGTCTTCTGGTATTGGGTCAGAACACTCTTGATGCTTTCTTTATTAGTTAATCTAGGTAGAATTTTCAGTCCTGTTTTCTTTTTAATAAATTCAATGGTCTGCAAGTCCTCGGGATCAAGCATAGCCACTTCTAATTCATTCCCTCTTTTTCTAAATGCTACAATATTATGCTTTTTAGCCAATGGCTCCGGGATAATATAAAGAATTTCCTTGGGGATAACCTCTTTTTTTAAATCTACAAAAGGAATACCCAATATATATGCTTTTAATTTAATAAGTTCTTCTTCATTTATTATTTTTTTATTTAATAAAATTTTTTCCAACTTCTGATTGGTCTTTTTTGCTTCCTTTTCTGCTTTTTCTATATCTTTTGAAGAAACACGACCAGTATCTAACAAAAATGCTTTTAGTTGAGAATCTTCTACTTTCATTATACTTTAATTATTTTAGCATATCTTTAATTTTATCTATCACTTCTTCTAAATCGTAGTTCGCCTTTACCAAATAAGTAGTTGCACCCAAAGAAAGCACCTTTTCTATATCTTCCGGATTCTCTAGGTTAGTTAGAATAATAACGGGAATATCTTTGGTCTCCTCGTTTTCCTTAAGACGCTTTAACACCTCAAATCCATCCATTTTTGGAAGAATTAAATCCAAGAGAATTAAATCCGGCTTACTTTCCTTTGCTTTTGTTATGCCTATTTCTCCGTCCAAAGCAGACAAAATTTCAAATCCTTCTTGCTCTAATGCTCTTCCTAAAGTTTTCTGCAAAGTTGGCTCATCTTCAATAAATAAAATTTTTTTCATACCAAATTTGTCTAAATCTTCAAGTATTAAGGTGCGCCGAAAAGCGAACCTTAATGCAGAAAATTTAGATATAAATTTGAGCACCCCCCACTAACTTTGGACTGGAATCGAAGACTCCAAAAATAATTTACATATTATAATTTATAAAATTTGACCAGAGTTAAAGAAATTAGAAAATAGAGGAAAGACATAAACTTAATTATAAGAAGCCCAAAGTTAGTGGGGGGCTATTGGTAACTCAAACCAAAACACCGACCCTTTGTTTTCTTCACTTTTAAAACCAATTCTTCCATTATGAAGATTTATAAATGCTTTAGTGATAAATAAACCCAATCCTGTACCTCTAGTTTGACGTCTTAAAATATTTGAAGAGCGGAAAAACTTTCTGAAAATATATTTTTGCTCATTTTTAGGAATTCCTACTCCATTATCCTTCACTTCACATTTTATATAATCATTTTCTTTGCTCAATTTTATTTGGACTTTGCCATTTTTTTTACTATAACGAATAGCATTATCTATTAAATTCTGGAGGACAATTTTTATCTTTTCGGAGTCAGCAGAAATAAGTGGTAATTTCTTTTCTGCTTTTAACTTCAAACTTATATCACTTGCTCTAGCATAAGAAGAATACTGCTCTATCATTTCTTTTGCTAATTTTCCTAAATCAATTTTCTCTTTTTTTAAGACTATTCTCCCTTGTTCAACTCTAGAAACATCTAAAAGATCATCTACTAATCTAATTAATCTTTTAACATTTGATTGAATTAATTCTATTTGCTCGTATTGCTGTGAATTTAAATGGGCTGCTTTTCCTCCTAAAAGAAAACCTACAGACCATCTAATTGCAGACAATGGAGTTCGCAGTTGATGGGCAACTATATTTACGAATTCTGTCTTTAATCTATTCGCCTCTGCCAATTTTTCAAAACCATTTACTATAGAATATCCTAATATCATCAGAACAAAAGCGATTGATAAGGTTAAAAGCGCGGTAACTAAAGGGTCAGAAATGTATTTGGAGGCAATAAAATAACTTAAAAGAATAGATAAAATAATAATAAAACCCATTAACACAAAGAGAAAAGTAGGGCATTGCCACAAACTTATGCTGTATTTTTTACATTCTTTTATAAAATTTAATTGAGATAGAATCATAAATAAAATTCAAAATTCAAATCTCCCGCTCCAAAGGAGCGAGGCTCGCCCAGTAAAACTGGGCGGCCCGCTCCAAAGGAGCGAGGCTCGCCCAGCCCTACTTTTGGAACAAAAGTAGGGCTGGGCGGCAAATCTCAAAATGACATCTCAAAATTCAAAATGCCCACCCCTTTCTTAATTCTCCTCCCCCTAGAGGAAGGGGAAGGATATATAGAAGGGGGAAGGAAGAATATTCTTTTTGAATTTTGAACATTTGAATTTTGAATTTGTTTAGAACTTGGGATTTGGGATTTGTAATTTTTTTATTATATCATATCTTGATTATTTTTAAAATCCAAGATAAAATATATAGATCGGGAATTGGCGCAATTGGTTAGCGCGCCTGCTTTGGGAGCAGGAGGTTGCCGGTTCGAGTCCGGCATTCCCGACAGAGAATTGTAAAAAGTTTTTGCGGGATTAGTTGAGTGGCTCAACATCACCCTTCCAAGGTGAAGACACGGGTTCGACTCCCGTATCCCGCTATTAAATAATTAAAAAACAAAAAACCCCGCGACTGCGGAGTTTTTTGTCAATAATAAAGCATAAAATTCTTCTTTTCTTAGAACCGCATATCTTATAAAATTTAAAAACTTCCCACCGACTACTATCTTACTGCATCTTTGAGCGATTTTCCCGCTTTAAACTTAGGAACTTTTGTGGCTGGAATTTTTATCTTCTCGCCGGTTCGCGGATTTACTCCCGTCCTTGCTTTTCTTTTAGATACAGAAAAAACCCCGAAACCGGTCAAAGCAATTTTTCTTCCTCTTGTCAATTCCTTGGTAATCTCCTCTAAAATTGCGTTTAAACATCTTCCTGCCTCTGCCTTGGAAACTCCAGCTTTCTTTGCTACAGAATTAATTAATTCTTCCTTGGTCATAAAACAAAGAAACTGAAACATCTAACATGAAACATTGTTATGCTTCATGTTATAAGTTTCAAATTTCTAAAACTTTCTCGACCTTGTAAAAGCACTTTAGTCTTTATTTCCTATTTTACTTAATATATTAGGAAAAACAAATGCATATGTCAATGTCTAAAAGTTGCAAATATGCATAATTTATGGTAAATTTAAAAAGTCCACCTGCCACTTATCACTTATCACTTGTCGCTTATCACTTTTTCTTGGAAGGGTGCCGGAGTGGTTGAACGGGTCCCGCTCGAAACGGGATGTCCGAGTAATCGGACCGGGGGTTCGAATCCCTCTCCTTCCGCCAGTAAATTTTTGCAAAACGAAAATTTGGTGCGATCTGCTGATTGGTTGATAAGTATTGCTTCTGTCAAAGCCCAATGCACTCTTCAAAGTATCAGTTCAGTATAACTTTGGTTATTGAATAATTTGATAATTAAAAAAAGTTTCCACTATGATTACCGTAAATCTCCATAACATTTATTTTGATATATTGCTTATTGTTTTGGCGGGATTGATAATCCTGAATATCCTTTTTTTGATAGAAGTTATTAGAATGAAAAGAAGGCTTAAAATATTTTTCTCCGGGCATAATGGAAAAGATTTAGAAGGAGTTCTAGCAGAAGAAATAAAAAGACTAAAAAAATGCGAAAAAGATATTAAGGAATTAAAATCTTTGTCAAAAACTTTACAGAAAATGGCTATTTCAAGCATCCAGAAAGTAGGAGTAATAAGATATAATCCGTTTCCAGATATAGGTGGGGACCAAAGTTTCTCTATTGCTCTGCTAGATAAAAATGACAATGGGTTAGTTATCACTTCTTTATACACTCCCAAGGGAACTAGAATTTATTGCAAGCCAATTATAAAATCTCAATCAAAGTATAATTTATCCCAAGAAGAAAAAGCTGCAATTCAAAAAGCAAAATCCGATATCAATAAGAAATAATGGTGAATCTATGGACTCATGCAACAAATAAAAGACAACAAAAACAATACAAATAATATTAAACCAAAACCACCAGTAGTGGTAATTCTTGGACATGTTGACCATGGGAAATCTTCTATACTTCAAAAAATAAGAGAGGATTTTAAAATTTTAGAAAAAGAATCCGGTGGAATTACTCAGCATATAGGAGCGTATCAGATTACTTATCAGGGAAAAATAATTACCTTCATTGATACTCCGGGACATGAAGCATTTTCTGCAATGCGTTCTCGCGGGGCAAAAGTGGCAGATATAGCAATTCTGGTTGTAGCAGCAGAAGAAGGAGTCAAGCCCCAAACAAAAGAAGCGATCTCTCATATTAAAAAAACCGGTATCCCGGTTATCGTAGTTATAAACAAAATCGACAAACCACAAGCACAACCAGAAAAGGTCAAACAGGAATTAAAAGAAAATGGAATTGTAGTAGAATCTTTAAATGGAGACGTACCATGCGTCTTAACTTCCGCTAAAACGGGACAGGGGATAGATGAGTTGTTAGAAATTATAAATTTAGTAGCAGAGATGCAGGAGCTAAAATATCATCCATCAAGGCCGGCTTCCGGAGTGATTATTGAATCATATTCAGACTCAAAAAGGGGACCTACTGCCACTTTATTAATAAGAGAGGGGATATTAAAAAATACAGACATTATCGGAACCGGTTCTACTTATGGAAAGATTAAATCTATGGAGGATTTTCAATCCCGCCCAATTAAAAATGCCCCCGCTGGAACCCCTGTAATTATAACGGGATTAGAAAATGTACCCGGAGTAGGAGAGAAATTCTCTGTATTCCCCTCTATAAAAGAAGCGAAGGAACAATCGGAAAGAAAATCGGCAAAAAGAAAAGAAAAAAGAGAAGTAATAAACGAACTCGGAGAGAAAAAAGTTCTAAACATTATCCTAAAAACAGACGTAAAAGGATCAATTGAGGCAATCTATCAATCCTTAAAAACAATCCCCCAAGAAGAGGTAATTATAAGAATTTTAAAGGCAGAACCCGGTGATATTTCTGAAAATGACATAAAATTAGCAGAATCATCTAATGGAAAAATTATTGGATTCAGAGTAAAAGCACCTTCCAAAATAAAAGATATTGCCAAAAGAAAAGATATAAAAATTTATATATTTGAGGTAATATACGAATTAGTACAAAAAATAAGAGAACTTGCATCGTCATTACTAGAGCCAGAAATTGTTAAAAAGACAATAGGAAAAGTCAAAATATTGGCTATTTTTTCAAAAACAAAAAGAGGACAAATTATAGGAGGAAGAGTAATTGACGGACAGGCAAAAAAAGGTCTTGCGAATATAATTAGAGAAGAAAAAGTAATTGGAGAAGGAAAAATAGATGAACTTCAACATAACAAAAAAGACGTCTCTTTTGTAGAAAAAGGAATGGAATGCGGAATACTTTTTAATACAGACATTATTATACAAAAAGGAGATATATTAGAAATATGCGAAGAGGAAAGAATAAAAAGAAATCTTTAAGTAGTTTTATTTAAGCGTAAAGCTCAAAGCTCAAAGCGCAAAGCCACAATCTTGAAATTCAAAATTCCAAATCCCAAATCCTTTACCCGCCCCGCTCAAATTTCGAAGAAATTTGCGGCGGGCGGGAACAAAACTTGGGCAGGTGAAAAATTCGAAATTCGAATTTCGAATTTATCTAAGATTTGCGCTTAAATTGATTTGACTTTTGAGATTTTGTTATGATATTATAGATTAAAATAGAGTACTGAGCCAAATTAAAATCGGCCTACTGACCTAAATTTAAAAAATCGGCCTAGTGTCCTAAATTAAAATCGGCCTAGTGTCCGAGGAGTTAGGAGACGGTCTGCAAAACCGTTTACGTGGGTGCAAATCCCACCTAGGCCTCGGGCTCCGCCGGGATGGCGAAATTGGCAAACGCGACAGACTTAAAATCTGTTGGA
>JAGGTM010000006.1 GCA_021163745.1 bacterium | reverse complement strand
GTCTTTGACTTTGGGCATCAAATCTATCTTTTTGGCCAACTATGTAAGCCAAAAGTGCTGTAGTCCATCCGGAGCCCGAGCCAATATCTAAAATTTTATCTCCTCTTTTCGGTTGCAAAAGTTCTAGCATAAAAGCCACTGTTAATGGCTGAGAAATTGTTTGCCCAAATCCAATAGGTAAAGGAGCATTAATATACGCCTCCTTTTTCAAATAAGAAGGCACAAAATCCTTTCTATCAATTTCTCTAAATGCCTTAATAATCTCGGGAGTTTTTAAATATCCCTCACTAATAAGTTGCTGAATTAAGGTTTCCATTATTTTTCCATTTCCGGAGTAGCGAAGCGGAGCTTCGCGATAATGCGGAGCTTCGCTCCGCTACTCCATATTCTCTCTTACTTCCATCACCTAAACTTTTGAAAAACTCAAGCAAAGAAAGATGATCTGATTCCTTTCCAGCTCTTCTCTTTTCTTTTATACCAATGGCTCGGTTTCATCTTTTTGGGATTTCTTTTTTTCGTTTTCTTTCATTTTCTTTTCTCGTTTTTTTTCTGCTTTTTTTGCTTCCATTCTTAATTTTTCTTCTTCCTCAGTCATTTTTCTTTTCGCTTCTTCAATGGAAATTGCGTATTTTTCTCTGCTTCTCTCTATTATTTCTTTTTTATAAGAAGGATGCGGAGGCGATAAAACGGATAATGTCTCTGCGGAAAAAGGATCAAATGTTTCTCCGTCAATTGTCATTTTAATATAAAATTCTCTTACTCCTAAATTAATCATATCCTCTGCAGAAAATATCGGTGTCATTTCTGCAGTCAATCTACTTGCATCGTTTCCTCCTACTCTAAATATCACTATAGTACCGGTATTTCCCAATACTGTGGCTAATACAGAAGGGAGAAGTTGGTCTAAATATTGATGAGCAACAGTTATACATAATCCGTATTTTCTTGACTCCGCAAATATATTCTCAAATGTGCTTGTAACTAAATTATGAAACTCATCTACATATAAATAAAAATCCAATCTTTCCTCTTCCGGCATAGAAGCGCGTGCCATCCCTGCCTGATATATTTTTGTAATAAACATAGAACCAAAAAATGAGGAATTCTCTTCGCCCAACTTTCCTTTCGCTAAATTTATAAGCAGGATTTTCTGTTCATTCATAATCTTCTCTAAATCGATTTTATTTTCTTTTTGACCAAAAATATTTCTTAACAATGGATTTGAAAGAAATTGAGAAAGTTTGTTCACCAATGGAATAATTGCCTCTGTATCAAATTTTTCTGACCAATCTGCAAATTCAATTGCCCAAAATCTTTTTACCATATCGTCTTCAATATAATCAACTACTTTTTGTCTGTAATTTCTGTCTGTTAACATAAAAATCATGCCTCGCATAGTCGCCTCAGGATAATCTAAAAGCGCCAAACAAGTAAATCTAAAAACATGTTCTAATCGCGGAGTCCAGTTTGCCCCAAACTGTTTTTCTAAAACTTCTATTAATCCCTGGGTAACCTGATGTTTTAATTCAGGACCTACATTCAGTAAAGGATTAAATGAAACCGGAAATTCAGTATCAGCAGGATCAATCAAAGCAACATCGTCAATTCTTTCTTCAGGAATAAAATCTAAAATTGAATCAATTAAATCTCCGTGAGGGTCAATTAAGCATACCCCTTTCCCGTAAGCAATATCTTGCCTAATTAAAAGTTCCAAAAGCTTGCTTTTTCCTACTCCGCTTTTTCCTATAATATACATATGCCTCCTCCTGTCCTTTCTCTTAATGCCAAAAATAAACTTTTTTTCTTCTAATGCTGCCTCGTAATTTGTTCTACCAAAAAAAGAACACTCTTTTGGATCCATTTTTCCATAAACAGGCAATTCAGGAGGAGGTGGAGCATATTTAATTTTTCTAATTTTCTGCTTATTACTCATTTCTCAATTTAATACTCGGTGGCTGTTCTCCGAAGAGAGC
Source organism: bacterium (assembly GCA_021163745.1). Classification (GTDB taxonomy): domain Bacteria; phylum Patescibacteriota; class Minisyncoccia; order Portnoybacterales; family JAGGTM01; genus JAGGTM01. The sequence continues at coordinate 4,545 of JAGGTM010000006.1, read as the reverse complement.
GGCCACCGAGTATTGTTGTTAAGAAAGCCCTAAATAACTATTTTTTGCCACCTATCTTTTTATTCAACACCTCTTTTAATGTTTCTCTCAATTCTTTTAAATCTATCTTTTTCTTCTTAAACGGAACAGGCCCTTTCTTTAGCGCTTCTTTCAAAGAAATAGAAGACGGAGCTTCTGTTATCTTTTCTTCGGTAATAATTTTCTTTTTGGTAGGAACATTTTCTCTCGCTAAAACAGGGCCTTGTGTTGGAAATTCTATTCCCAATCTTGATAAATCCTCTTTATTTCCCTCCTCCTTTTTCCTTTTTATTACCACATTCTTTGGCTTATGTAATAGAGGAACATTCTCGCCTTTTCTTACTTTTTCTAAACAGGAAGCGCAATAAACTGGTCTTATACCATCTGGTTTAAAACTTACTTCTGTCTCTTTTCCGCAAGCCCAACAAGTTGATTTATACTTTCCAATAGAAGCCTTTTCTTCGGTCATGCCAGCCCACTTCGCAATTTTCTCCTCTACTTCTTCCCTTGGTCTGCTGTATTTTTCTCTGGAAACTTTAATGATTTTCTCTCTTGCATTAGTAACTTCTCCTATAGCAGTAGGAGGCAAGGTAACCGCAGAAAACGGCCTAGAAGTAACCCCATCTATCATAAGTTTTAAGTAAATATTATAATTCTCTAAATTAACTAAATCTTGTGCAGAGAACTCTGGAGAAAATTCTTTTTCCAAAAAATCTGCGTCTGCCGCTCCGATTCTAAAAGAAACTATAGTCCCCACATTTCCAAATACTGCATCTTTAACATCACTGGTGCTTTCATTTACTAACTGCGCTATATACTGGTGAGCCATAATTAAATTTAATCTATACTTTCTTGCTTCGGACAGAATCGTGGCAAAAGATTCTGTAGCAAAATTCTGAAATTCGTCTACATATAGATAAAAATCTACTCTCTCTTCCTCTGGAACTCTTACCCTTTCCATCGCTGCTAACTGAATTTTTGTAATCAACATTGCTCCCAACAATGAAGAATTATCCTCCCCAATTCTACCTTTGGAAACATTGATTAAAAATATCTTTCTAGTATCCATTATCTCGGGAATATTGATAGTGCTTTTGGATTGACCCACAATATTTCTAATCAATGGAGTAGAAAGAAATTGACCCACTTTATTTTGGATTGGAGCGATTGCCTCATTTTTATACTGCTCCCTCCAAGAAGCATACTCATTTGTCCAAAAAGAACGAACCACAGGATCTTTAACGTTGCTGACAACCTTCTGCTGGTAATCCTTATCCACTAAAATCCTGTTTATCCCCAATAAGGTAGAGCCCGGTGTGTCCAATAATGCCAAAATACAATTATTCAAAATGTATTCCATTCTCGCAGACCAAACATTTGCCCATATTTTAGTAAACACACCCATTAAATCGGAAGCCACCAAATGTTTATACTTTGGATTAGTCACTTCTAAAATATTAAAACCAACAGGATGCTCAGTATCCCCCGGATTGAAATAAACTACATCATTTATTCTATGGGAAGGAATTTTATCAAGAACCTCTTCTACAAATTCACCGTGTGGATCTATAATAGCAATTCCTCTTCCCGCCTGAATATCTTGCAAAGCCATATTTTTAAGTAGCGCGGTCTTTCCTACACCGGTTTTTCCTATAATATACATATGCTGTCGTCTATCTCTATTTTTAATCCCGAAAACTTTTTCCTCCCCTCTAAAATTAGTTTTTGCAAAATATATAATGTCTTTATTCTCTGTCATATTTTTTGAATTATACCATTTTTTCCCTAATTTTAAAAGTCATTTAGCGCAAAGTAATTGCGGGCATCTTTTATGCCTTTCTCTTTATAAAAAATAAAAAACCGTATAAAACGGCCGAAGATTAAAATGAGAATATAAATAAAAATTCCAAATTACAAATCTCAAATCTCTTACCCGCCTAAATTTTGCGAAGCAAAATTTAGGCGGGCAGGCAAATTCAAATGACCAAAATTCAAAATTCAAAATGCCCTCCCTCACCTTAACCCTCCCCCTCCCCTTTGGGGAGAGGAAGGAAATAGGAAGGGAAGAGGTATTCGTTTTGAATTTGTAATTTGGAATTTTGATATTGTTTGTAATTTGTAATTTGGAATTTGTAATTTAATTATTTTAACTACTCTACCTCTTTATACTCTGTCAGTTCTTCGGATTTAATAACATCAACATCCTCCCACTGATATCCTTGATTTTCCAACTCGGTAAAATCTCTTATCCACTTCTTTGTCCCATCCTTAATCAGATAGACCTTATAATCATTTTCCGCTCTTACCAAATCAACTGTAGGATATTTTTCTAATTCAAGAGGACTAACCAAAATTACATCTTCCCATTTGTTGTTGTAAAGATTAAAAACCCTTTCGTTTATAATCCATTTCTTTTGATGTTTTCTGTTTATATAGTAAACTTTATTAGAATTGAATGTTCTAAGTAAAGATCCCGGAGAGTAATTCCATATTGAACATTCCGGGCAGGTATGAATATAAATTTTCTGAACTTCTCTATAAGATAATATACGATTATAGACTCTTGCCTCGTCAATAACCCCCTTAAAACCAACACTTCCATTATTTAAAGCACCCATATTGAAATGATAATTATTTCTAATATCTCCTGCTCTTGTTATTTTAACCTGCGCTTTTTTCACTCCGTCAACATAAATAGTATTTGTATTATTTATTCTATCAATCACCCCCACTACAAAGTGCCATTTGTTGTCCCTATAATCTCCTCTTGCAATAGCCACAGAATCTTTTTGATGAGAATCCCCTACTATTCTCATAGCAAGATTTCCATTGGTTTCATATCTTAACATATAGCCATTTAAAGAAGAGCCGCTTGCCTTACCCAAAATAATGCTATAATCTTTTATTTTTTTATCCAACTTAACCCACGCACATAAACTAAAACTATCAGAAGAGCCAAAATTAAAATCAGAAGCATTACCCATAGTTACATAATCAGAGCCATCAAAAAGCAAAGCAATACCAGAAATTCCTACTACACCCCGTAAAGCGCCATTATTATATCCATTATTCTTATGTCCGGAAATATCTCTTATTTCCCAGTTATTTCCATTATCAATATCCCAATAACCGATTAAACCCTTAGTAACATCTAAATCCTCTGCATTTGTTCTTGCTTTTAGAATTAACCCGGACACAAAAACACCGGAAATAATTCCTACAAGCAATAAAAGAATTAATATTTTTTTAGATTTTATAAATTTATATCTTTCCATATTTTGGAATTAAAACTAATGCCTCCTTAAGACCTTTACCTGAAAGTAACCTTACTTTAGCACAAAAAACTTCTACTGTCAATATTTTCAAGAACTTATCGTGCGCTTAGGATATATTTAAGCCAATCCATTGGCAAAATAAAAAACAAGCAACTATTTCTTTTATTATCTTTCTCCTATTATCCTCCTCCCTATTTCTCTAACATAACCCAATCATCCCTATATTAACACATAAAACTGATCCTCCCATATTTTGATATTTTGATATTTTGATATATGGGATGACTAATCCTGTGTCTTTATTCTGCACCACCTCTTGGTATAAAAAGTGCGCTGAATAATTCCAAAAATAAAAGAGCCCCTAAGGACTCATTCTGATTTTTTTAAAATAACCATTTCAATTCTTCCAATAAATGCTCCATTCCATATCTTATTAACCTAATCCAATCTTTAAACCTCATTTTTCCCTCCTTTTTGTTTTTCTTTATTATATACAATCTTCCTTTTTATTCAATACTAAAGGAAACTAAAGGATATTTATCCATGCTGGTAGGTGTAGTGGTAGAAATACTCTCAAAAAGATGAAGAGGTAAATCGCAAATGTTGTCATTATCTTCATCTATACATCCTTCTTCCGCCTCATCATAAAAGTCATAGTGATTGCCTATTTTTAACTTCTCATTGTAAAAATAACCACAATTACTCCATTGAAATTTATTCTCATAATTGGAAGAGAAATCATTGTTATAAAATTTATAGCAAGCACTTCCTGAAGAAATGATTTTCTCATTTTCAATTATGTGATTTTTGAAAAACTCATTATTAGAGCAAGAATGAATATCAAAAGCAAGCTTATTTTCTGTTATTTTGTTGGAGAAAAAAATATTAGAATTTGAATTCCCCAATATTCGAAAGGCAGCATCTTGGGTTTTTGATATACAATTAGAATTAAATTCATTAAGATATGACCCATACAAATATATTCCTATACCCGATTGAGTAGGATGTAATGGATGCTTAAGACAATTTTCTATTTTATTTTCAGAAATCTTGTTATAAGAAGAGAAATCTAATTTAACAGCCATAGAAGTAGAAGCAATATAATTTTTCTCAAGTAAATTAGAGGAAGAATTTAAAAGAGAAATTCCATAAAAGCAGTTTTTTATCTCTGAGTTTAAAACCGCACAAGTAGAGGAACTATTAACTAAAGATATCCCAGTATACTCATTTTCTATATTTACATTTTCAATAG
>JAGGTM010000004.1 GCA_021163745.1 bacterium | reverse complement strand
TCAGAACTATGAACTACTGCTAAACTAAATTCTACATTCAATTTTCTTGATAACTGATAAACTTTTTTCAATTGATTGATATTGTAATCTCCGGCAGTAAAAGCAATTTTTAAGTTTTTAACTTTTAATTTTTTAAGAGATACAAGGGTTTCTATTGCTTTATCAAATGCATTATCAATTCCTCTTATTCTATTATGATTTTCTCCTATGCCATCAATAGAAACAGCAATTCCAATATTGTTCTTTTGCAATTTAAGAATTTTTCTTGTTTTTTCTGTTATTATTTCAGGCAAAAGTCCGTTTGTAGAAATAATTATTTTAGGAAAATTACAGGTTTTATTGATTGCCTCTATAATCTCTTCTAAATTTTCTTTTAAGAACGGCTCCCCGCCAGAAATATTGACATTTTTAAGAGTTTGTGGTAGTTTATAGTAGTCACTGAGCTGCAGTTCATTTTCTATACCAGGATTTTTCTTCCATATATCACACATCCTACATCTGCTGTTGCATCTGTAAGTTACAGCAATTACTGCATCCTCAAATCCGAGCTTTTTAGCATCAATTCCCGTTTTCTCAAATTTCTCTTTATTGATACTATCTAACATGGTAAATCAAACTATAACAAATATCGGAAAAATTGTCAAGGAAAAGAAACTTCTCTGGATTTTATGGTTATTTCTGTTTTTGCGGGTAAATTTAGATATATTTTCAGATTTTGTTATTTTTAAGTTTAAAAAATTTCCTCCTATTAATTTTGCTTCTTTGATAGGATTTTTTGCGATATTATTGGGTATAAGTTTGCTATTATCTCTAAAATTTAAATTCAAAAAAATTCCGTTATTTTTGCCCATTTCTATTTTTCTGTGTTTTGGTTTTATAAGCATATTCTATTCTATAGATAAATTGACCAGTTTAAGAGAGTTTATAAGAATTTTAAGTATATTTTCTATTTATTCTCTCTCATTTTTTCTAATTAAAACAAAAAAAACATTTAAAAATCTAATTAATGTAATACTTATTTCATCTCTTATTCCTGTTATTTTGGGAATTTATCAGTATTCTTTTCATAAAGGAATGACCAGTGATATATCCGGATTTTCCAATAGAATCTATGGAACATTCGCTCATCCAAATAGTTTTGCCATTTATCTGCTTATTATTCTATCCATCTTATTATTTTATTTCTTTTATACTAGAAAACTTTTATTCGGGTTTGGAGTTTTCTTTTTATCTCTTTTGCTCTGTCTTACCTATTCCAGAATTGCCTGGCTTGGTTTTATTTTAATAATTTTTATAATAGGAATGTTAAAATACAGAAAATTACTTTTAACAAGTTTATGCATACTTTTATTGGTGTATTTGATTATTCCTTCTGTTTCTTTAAGAATTAACGAATTATTTGAATTAGACCCTTATGGCTCGGTGGTATGGAGAATTAAATTATGGAAAGATATGGCAGAAGTATTTAAGGCAAAACCCATACAGGGATTTGGCATAGGAACTTTTAATGTTTTAACAGAGAATATAAGGGGGGTTAAATTCGGAAGCACAGATGCCCATAATGATTATTTGAAAACATCTGTGGAACTTGGAATTTTGGGACTGATTTCTTATTTATTTTTAATTTTTAATCTATTAAAAATTTTATGGCAAAGATATATTAAAGGAACTTCTGATAAACTTATATTTTTAGAAAATTCTCATAAAAATAAACTTTTACAAGAACAAAAATTATTTTCATTGATTTTATTTGCTTTATGTGTTTCTGTTTTTGCTATGGCATTTGCTGATAATCTTTTAAAGGCAACAGCAATTCAGTGGATTTTCTGGGCATTAATTGGCGGATTTATGGGTTTTGTTCAGAAAAATACTGGCTAAAAAATGGAAGTGGTATTAAAAAACGCTGGCATTTTTGCCAGCGTTTTTGGTTTTTGGGTTTTTAATAATTAACGGTAGTCCCGATTTCCGCTATCACATCCCGGGCAAGTATAAATTTGATTCACACACCCGGTTGGAATCCAGATGTCTAAAGAGATTCCGGGAAAAATTTCCCCTCCGGGAAGATAAAGAACTTGAATACCCGGCTGCCCCTGATTGTCTGGGAGGGTAAAATAGCTATCCGGAATATATCCCCATGCGTTCTCGCCGGGAACATCTACGCTCAGCCAGTATCTGTCCTCCACCGGGGTATCCCATAACACCGCAGGATTAGAAAAAACAAATATCGCTCTTCCATTCCTGATTATCGCTTCCGCAAGAATATCATCGGTATCTCCGTGCCGATGATTGAGAATTTTGGAGTGAAGATATGCAATTTTTCCTTCAACTTGATCTGCTCCAAAATTTTCTCCGTTTCTTGTAGCGCCATCTATGCGAATGGAAAGAATGACTAAACCACAGGGATTGCTAGTGTATATCCGAACAGCATTGTATTTTTCTACTTCTACCTGTCCTATTGCTACCGGATAAACTCCCGCCACTGCTGTGGCTGCTAACAACATCAAGAAAAAAGAAAAAAACAAAAATTTTCTCATAACCCACCTCCTGTTTTTATTTTTTTAAAAAACCTTCAAACTACCAATATCTCCCAATACATCTCCTTCACCTCCTTTCTTTTTTAATTTCTACCCCGCCTAAATTTTTCTTTGAAAAACTTAGGCGGGGTAGAAATATTTTAAAAGAACTAATTCTTTTCTCCCCCTTCTTGGAAGAAGGAAGGGTCGCGGATGCTTTTATTCATTAGGGTTTACCCTTAAGATTCAATTAATAACTTATACCAATCCCATCAACTATGGTTTTTCTAAAATCTCTGCGATAAATCAAAAGAATAAAGAAACTAATCATCAAGCCAAATATTCCTGATATTATAATCCCCTTAATCACTCTTGAAATATCCGGCTTTTCCGGCAAATTAGGTCTGTCAATAACTTTTATTTCCACCATTTTTCCTCTTCCATGATATTTTTCTCCTTTGTTTTCTAAAACATAAACTATCCCTCTTGCTATATTATATGCCTGATTTTTATCTTTGTTTACTACCCTAATTTTTATAATTCCAGTATGAGGAATTATGTCTGTTTTTATACATTTTGCCCATTGCTTCTTTCTCTCTTTCTGGGTATTGCCAAAATTATTTACAATAGGAAACTCAGAACCCAATACATCATTCATAAACTCTGTAGAATAAATTACATTCTCTAAAATTTCACTTAGATACTCTGCGGATTTAATAGCAGTATAAACATCTATTCCTTCATATTTTTGAACTACCAAAACCCGTGCATTTGAAGAATACAAAGGAGGAAGAATCATAGTAAAAATTCCTCCTAAATATGCAAATACAATAACTGTCCAAACAATTATTTTCCAACTTGGCTTTGTTAAAAACCATATTTTGATTTTATTAATACTCATAATTAATTTTTACCTCACATTATGGCTTTACCACTATAGTATGGAATAAGCCGTAATATAAGGTAAAAGCGTGGCATGAGGTTATAAAAAATCACCACTTTAATTTATTACCATCCCTCCGTGGCGATTGCCAAAACATTATCACAAATCAAAAATTTTGTCAATAGTGATTCACACTATTTTCCCATTTCAGAAAAACAGCCATAAATAAATAAGACAGAGAAAATCTCTGCCTTTTTTATTGCGCTTTTTATTGCGCGCAGAAATAGCACAGAAGCCACACTCATCATCCCATATTTTGATATTTTGATATTTTGATATATGGGATGATTAATGGAATCGAACTTAGGTAATTATCTGAATGATTAATATGCCGCGGGAGGGAGTCGAACCCTCAACCCAAAAAAATGGGACATGGTCCTAAGCCATGCGCGTATTCCAGTTCCGCCACCGCGGCATATTATTACACTATAACATTCTCCTTTTAAAATCAACCAATACTTGATACGCTTTAATTCACCACGCACCACTTCTGCAATAAAAATGGCGCGAGTTCGTTTCATCCCATATTTTGATATTTTGGATATTTTGATATATGGGATGAACGACCGTTTGAGGATCATCTTGATTATCTTGCAAATCTTTTTAATTTTATAAATCCTTAATTAAACCTTTAATTAAACCTTTAATTAAAAATAGTGAGGGTGGTTTTTTTGTCCAATTCCTGATTCACCAACCTATCCGCTTCCTTATTTTCCTCCCGCGGAATATGTGTAAAAAAAACTTTTTTAAAATCCATCTCTAAATTCCAAACTTTTATAAAAAATGGTATTAAATTCTTTTCTTTTATTTTGTATTGATGATTTAACTGCTTAGAAACCAGTTCTGAGTCGGTTCTTATTTCTATCTCCAATTCTTTGGCTTTTTTCTTACCAAATAAAAATTTGATTTTTTGTAAAGCAAAAATCACGGCTTGATATTCCGCTTCGTTATTGGTGGTCTCATCTATTGCCTTGGAATATTTTTTAATTACATTCCCGTATTTATCGCAAATAACTATACCTATGGCTGCCGGACCAGGGTTGCCTCTGGAACCGCCATCGGTGTAGATGATTAATTTCATGTAACATTATAATCATGTAACATGTAACATGTAGCATGTAGCATTTTGTCTTTTCTTTTGGGCAGAAGTGGGAGAAAGAAAAGAATCTTTCCCATTTTCCACGAAAAGAGTTTCTATCTCTTAAAAGCATCGCAACCCCTCCCCCCTCTTAATCTCCCCCCTCCCATGGAGAGGGGAGATAGAGGGGGATTCTTCCTCCCACGGAGAAAGAGATAGAGGGAGATTCCTCCTCCTATGGAAGGATATTAGAAATTAAAAAATTAGGACTTAGAAACTTTAAGATCTATTATCTTTAACTGCAAATCTCTGAGTCCCTCCCATTCATTAATCAGAAATTCAAATACTAAATCAATTTTATCCCCTATTTTCACTTTCTGGTAAAAATGGCCTAAATCAAAACCGATTGCCTTAAATAAATTTACTCCAGAGGACCGTTCATTATCCTCCGAAATTAATGTCATTCTTAAATGTTTTCCATTATTCCCAACTATGCTCATTCCGTTTACAGTCAGATTCCTTACTAAAAATTTAGGATAGGGATTTTTTTCTCCGAATGGTTCAAACTCCTCTAGTTTTTCATAACTCTCCCAGTTAATATCAGAAGGCGAAATTTCAGCATCTATTTCTAATTTGGGAACTAAATCTTCATCTGTTAATATCTTCTCTGCCATATTAGTTAATTTTCCCTTCACCTCCTCCAACTTCTCTGCCTTAACTGTAAATCCCGCCGCACCGGAATGACCTCCATATTTCTCTAACAAATCCGAGCACTTTTTTATAGAGTCAATTAGATTAAAAGCATCAACACCGCTTCTTGCAGAAGTATAGATTATATCTCCTTTAATTTGAGAAATAAAAGTAGGTTTCCTGTACTTTTCCGATATAATTGACGCCACCAAACCAACCAATCCCGCGGGCCATTTTTCGTCTCCTTCAAAAATTATTTTTTCATCACCCGCTTTACCTTCAATTCTTTTTTCAATCTCCTTTACTATTTCACTGCTCAAGCTTTGTCTTTTTACATTTTTCTCATTTAGGTCCTTGGCTAAATTCACTGCTTCGTTCTTGTCTCGAGTTATTAAAAGTTTAAAAGCAACATCAGCATGGTCAATTCTGGAGGCAGCGGAAATTCTGGGACCCAGAATAAAACCCAAGGTGTATGTATTTAAATTTGACAAAGGCGCTTCACCAGAAGCGGAATATCTGGTAACTTTCGGATTTATCCCCGCTACTTTCATTAACTCCCTTAATCCAAGCCATCTTGTTTGCGCCAATACCCCCAAACCGTATTTCACTAAAGTCCTATTTTCTCCAATAATAGGCATCACATCGGTAACTGTAGCAATAGCAACCAAATCTAAAAGCCATTTCTGGAAATTCCTTAACTTGTCTCCATTTTTAGGATTATCCTTATAAACGGTCTCTGAGATTGCCTGAACTAACTTAAAAGCTACCCCTGCCCCGGCTAATTCCCTAAACGGATATTTACCATCTTTTCTTTTGGGATTTACTATTGCTATAGCATTGGGAAGTTTATCTTTAACTTCGTGATGGTCGGTAATTATTACATCTATATCCAAATCTCTTGCCAAATCAACTTCTTTAATATTATCACTCCCGCAATCTACAGTAATAATCAAATTTGTATTTGTTTTTTTTAATAATCTAACTGAATCTTCGTTCAATCCGTGCCTTTCTTTGTCTCTGTCGGGAATATACACCTCTATTTTTTTTGCCCCCAATTCTTTCAAGGTTAAATAAAGAATTGCCGTAGAGCATACTCCGTCAGTATCATAATCTCCGTAAATAACTATCTTCTCTTTGTTTTTGACTGCTTTTAAAATCCTTTTAACCGCTTTTTTTATATCTTTTAATAAAAAAGGATTATGTAAATCGGAAGAATAATCCGGATTAAAAAACTCATCAATTTTTTCTTGAGTAGTAATACCTCTGTTGTAAAGCAATTGCAAGATTAAAGAAGGAAATTCAGGAAACTGATTAAGGAATTCTTTAGGAGGTTTTGGTTTAACATGCCATTGCATATATTCAATAGGTTAATTGGAGAGCAGTCCCTTCTCCGACTTAAGTCGTAGAAGGGTGCTGTTCTCTTTTATTGCCTCTATGCCCGGTAATGTTCCCTCGGTTAAGAATTGCAGCATCGCCCCTCCGCCCGAACAAATATGCGAAAATTTATCTGCCAAACCAAGCTTTCTAATAAATGTCACTGTCTCACCTCCTCCAACCACAGAAAAACTATCGCTTTCCGTTATGCTTTTGGCCACTCCCTTTGTCCCTTCAGAAAACTCCTTTTTCTCAAAAAAACCCATTGGACCATTCCACACAATTGTTTTAGCATCAGAAATTACATCTGAGAATAAATCAACGCTGTCGGGGCCTATGTCCAAAATCATTTTATCTTGTGGAATTTTCCCTATGGGAGAAATTTCTCCAGCGCAATCAGAATTCTCCGCTACCACCGCATCGCAAGGAAGATGAAGTTTTGTGTCCGTAATGCTTATTGCTCTTATCTCATCTACAACATCTTCTTCTATTTCCGATACCCCCACAGCAATTCCCTTTGCATATAGAACTGTATTTGCCAATGCTCCTCCTAAAATTAAATTATCTGCCTTTTTTAAAAACTTTTTAATCACTTTTATTTTTGTTTTAATCTTTATTCCACCAATAATTACCAAAATTGGCCTGGATGGATTTTCTGAAATTTTGGATAAAACTTTTATCTCTTTTTGAAACAAAAGCCCTAAAAAAGAAGAAAGATATAATGGAATTCCTACTATGGAACTATGTTCTCTGTGCGATACCGAAAACGCATCATTTACATAAACATCCGCAAAACTACTCAATTCCTTTGCGAAATTCTCATCATTGTTCTTTTCCTCCTCATAAAAACGCAAATTCTCCAAGAGCGCTATTTCACCCGCTTTTAATTTTTCTATTTTCTCTTTTACTTCTCTCCCTGTGCAATCTCCTATGAACAATACTGGCTGATTTAATAATTGCGATAAATGATCTGCTGCAGGATAAAGCGTATATTTTTTTTCTTTGCCCGTAGGCCTTCCTAAGTGAGAAATTAAAATAATCCTTGCATTTCTTTCTAAAAGATAATTTATAGTTGGCAAACTGGCTTTAATCCGAAAATCATCAACAACTTTATCATCTTCTATAGGGACATTAAAATCAACTCGGACAAGAAC
>JAGGTM010000079.1 GCA_021163745.1 bacterium | reverse complement strand
GAAGTTCATGAAGGAGAGGCGATTATGGATTGGATGGCTCAGGAAAAAGAGAGGGGAATTACCATTACTTCTGCGGCTACTACTTGTTACTGGACACCAGGAACATATTTACCTACAAAGGAGGAGAGAAAAAACGAATATCAGATAAATATAATTGATACGCCCGGACACATTGATTTTACTGTAGAAGTGCAAAGATCGTTGAGGGTATTAGATGGAGCAGTGGTGATTTTTGATGGAGTAGCGGGCGTAGAGCCGCAATCGGAGACGGTTTGGCGTCAGGCAGATAAGTTTAATGTTCCTAGAATTTGTTTTATAAATAAATTAGATAGGTTGGGTGCGAGTTTTGAAAAAAGTTTTAAGTCAATCCTTCAAAGATTAACCCCTAATGCGGTTGCGGTAAATATTCCTATTGGCTTAGAGGATAATCATGAAGGAGTTATTGATTTAATTAAAATGAAAGCATATAAGTTTGAGGGCGAGCATGGAGAGAAGGTTGTTGATTTTGAAATTCCAGATGAGTTAAAAAAAGAGGCGGAAGAAAGAAGGGGTCAGTTAATAGAAAAAATAGTAGAACAGGATGAGAAATTAATGGAGAAATATCTGGAAGAGAAAGAGATTTCTGAGGATGAGTTGAAAGAGGTTTTAAGAAAGGGAGTAATTGATTATAAATTGGTTCCGGTATTTTGCGGCTCTGCTTTAAAAAATAAAGGAATTCAGTTATTATTGGATGGAATAATTGAATATTTGCCTTCGCCGGTTGATTTACCTCCGGTTACAGGGTTTGATATTAAGGACCAAAGCAAAAAAATAACCCGAAAGAGTGAAGATACCGAGCCGTTTTCTGCTCTGGTTTTTAAGGTGGCAAGTGATCCTTATGTTGGGCAGCTTGCTTATTTCAGAGTTTATTCAGGCATTCTTGAGGCGGGTTCTTATGTGTTAAACTCTACCACAAAAGTGAAAGAGAGAGTAGGAAGGCTATTAAGAATGCATTCAAACAAGAGGGAAGAAATTAAGGAGATTTATGCGGGAGATATTGGCTCAACCGTGGGGCTTAAGAATACTTCTACCGGAGATACATTGTGCGATCCCTCAAACCCTATTATTTTAGAGAAAATTAGTTTTCCAGAACCTGTAATCTCCATTGCTATAGAGCCGAAGTCAAAGGCGGACCAGGAAAAATTATCCTTAGCCCTTAAAAGATTAGCGGAGGAGGATCCTACTTTTAAAATTAAAGGAGACCCGGAAACCGGTCAGACCATTATTTCCGGCATGGGAGAGCTTCATTTAGAAATTATTGTTGATAGAATGAGAAGAGAATTTAATGTGGATGCAAATGTAGGCAAACCGCAGGTTGCCTACAAGGAAACTATTAAAAAATCTGCAGAAGCAGAAGGAAAGTATATAAGGCAAACCGGAGGGAGAGGACAATATGGACATGTATGGTTGAGAGTAGAACCACAGGAGAGAGGTAGGGGATTTGAATTTGTAGATGCTATTAAAGGTGGAATTATACCTTCTGAGTTTATTCCGGCAGTGGAAAAGGGTGTAAAGGAAGCGATGGACAAAGGGGTTTTAGCAGGTTATCCTTTAACCGATATAAAGGTAACTTTATTTGACGGATCTTATCACGAAGTGGACTCATCGGAAATTGCGTTTAAAATTGCCGGTTCCGCCGCATTGCAGGATGCTGCAAAGAGAGCAGACTTAGTTTTATTAGAGCCGATTATGAAACTGCAGGTAATTGTCCCAGAAGAATTTATGGGGGATGTTATTGGGGATATTAATTCTAAGAGAGGTAGGATTGAAGATATAGAGGAAAGAGGCGAAGGTGAAATGAGAATTAAAGTTATAAATGGTTATGTCCCCTTAGCATCTATGTTTGGATATGCTACTTCTTTACGTTCTATGACGCAGGGAAGAGGGACTTTTACTATGGAATTTCATCATTATGAAGAGGTTCCGTCAAATGTTGCCCAAGAAATTATCGAAGGGAGAAAGTTACACTCTTAGTGTCTTTCTTTAAAAAGATATTCTTCTTTTTATTCTATTTATTTATTATTCTATTTAATATGAGACGGGAGGTACTTGCATTTTTAAAATAAACTTGCTATAATTTTTTAAAATTCTATTGTTAAAAATATGTGGGAAACAATTAAAAGATTATTACAAAAAACAGATGGGAAATATATAATAGTAGAAGAAGATAAACCCAAGTATGTTATAATGGGAATAGAAGAATATGAGAAATTGCTTGGGATTTCAAGGGAGAGAAATTCTTATGATGATAAAGATTTTTCAGAGATTAAAAAAGTGAATGAAGAAATTGAAAAAGTAAAATCAGAGGAAAAAAGAGAGCCCGACACAGGAGAGATAATTAAGGACGAAGAAACAAAAGTAGAAGAATTACCATTTTAATGTTTTATTTTCTCTTGAAAGAAGAATTCTTCTTCGGCCCTTTTTTCAAGAAGGAGAGGAGAGAAAAAAATTTGACATAAAAAGGTTTTGGTTTTAAAATAATCACATCTATATTTATTAGACGAATATAGCGCTGATTTTCACGAATATCAATGATATATTCGTGAGGAATTAGTGGATATTCGTAATATAAAATGACAGAAAAATTTGAGAGAGCAAAACCACATATTAATGTTGGCACCATTGGTCATGTTGACCATGGGAAAACTACCTTAACCGCAGCAATTTTGAAGTGTTTAAAATCTGCTGGTTTAAGTGCCCAAGAGAAGTCCGTGGAAGACATTGACAATGCTCCTGAGGAAAAAGAGAGAGGATTAACCATTAATATTGCTCATGTGGAATACGAAACGGACAAAAGGCACTATGCACATATAGATTGTCCGGGTCATGCTGATTATATTAAAAATATGATAACCGGAGCAGCACAGATGGACGGAGCAATCTTGGTGGTATCTGCACCCGATGGCCCAATGCCTCAAACTCGCGAGCACATTTTATTGGCAAGACAAGTTGGTTTGCCTGCGATGGTAGTATTTTTAAACAAAATGGATCAGGTAGAGGATCCAGAATTGGTGGATTTAGTAGAAGAAGAAGTGAGGACCCTTCTGAAGAAATATGAATTTGACGGAGATAATATTCCTGTAATTCGTGGCTCTGCTCTGCAGGCGTTGGAATGTGGATGTGGAAAAGAAGATTGTGAGAAATGCGGACCGGTTATAAAACTTGTTCATACCTTAGATGAATATATCCCTGAACCAGAGAGACCAATAGACCAGCCATTTTTAATGCCGGTTGAGGATGTATTTTCTATTGAAGGAAGAGGAACTGTAGCTACGGGAAGAATTGAGAGAGGGGTAATTAAATTAAATGAAGAAGTTGAATTAGTAGGATTGGGAGAAACAAAGAAAACTGTAGTTACCGGAATTGAGATGTTTAATAAATCGTTAGAAGAAGGACAAGCAGGAGATAATGCCGGTATTTTATTGAGGGGATTAAAAAAGGAAGAAGTTAAGAGAGGACAGGTTTTGGCTAAACCGGGGACTGTTGTTCCGCATACAGAGTTTGAGGGAGAGGTATATATTTTGTCCAAAGAAGAAGGAGGAAGACATACCCCGTTTTTTTCCGGATACAGGCCGCAGTTTTATATTAGAACCGCAGATGTGACCGGAGAGGTAAGTTTGCCGGAAGGAACAGAAATGGTTATGCCCGGAGATACGGTTAATCTCAAAATAAAATTGATTATGCCCGTAGCGTTAGAAGAAAAGCAAAAATTTGCTATAAGAGAAGGAGGAAAAACAGTTGGAGCAGGGGTGGTTACGAAAATAATTAAGTAGGAAGTTTTATTTGTAATCTAAATAGAAGACCAAAAGATTAAATAATAGTAGTCAAATCAATGGATTCTAAAAAAGAAAAAGAATCAGAAGAAATAAGTCCTAGAATCAGGATAAAAATAAAAGCTTACGACAGCAAAGTTGTAGACCAGTCCGTGAAACAAATTATGGAAATGTGTTTGCGTTATGGATCAGAGATTCATGGACCAGTCCCCTTGCCTACAGAAGTGCATAAATATACAGTAAATCGTTCTACCTTTGTTCACAAAGACGCAAGGGAGCAATACGAGATGAGGGTCCATAAGAGATTGATAGATATAATTAACCCAAACTCAAAGATTATTGATGCCTTGATGGACTTAAATCTTCCGGCCGGGGTAGATATTGAGATTAAGATGTGAGGGTTACAGAAAATTAAGTGAATAGCTCCAGAATTTTGTAATATAAATTCTGGAATTGTTCCAATTTTACGGAACTATCCATACATAAAAGATATGGGAACTTCTTTTTTTAGAATATAAGCAATAGTTAGGGATTACGCCTTTTTGAGGTCGGGCTGTTCCCGACCTTTTTATTACAAAATCGGGGAAACCCCCAAAAGAACTTCAGGGATTTTTCCGATATAGTCAATGAAATTTATATTGGGCAAAAAACTAAAAATGACCCAAATGTTTGATGAGAACGGAGAGGTGATTCCTGTTACTTTAGTTAAGGCTGGTCCTTGTAAGATATTACAAATAAAGAATGAGGAAAAAGATGGATATAATTCAATACAGGTGGGATTTGAGAAAATAGAAGAGAAAAAGGCCAAAAAACCACAGAAGGATAAGCCATTTAGATATCTAAAAGAATTCAGAATAAGCAGCAGAGAGTTGAGCAAGAAATTTAAAGTGGGAGATGAAATAAGAGTAGATTTTTTTGAAAAAGGTGATATAGTTAAAGTTTCCGGGATTTCTAAAGGAAAGGGATTTCAGGGTGTAGTTAGGAGGCATGGATTCAAAGGTAGTCCTGCTACTCATGGGACCAAGCATACCTTGAGAGCGCCCGGTTCAATTGGCTCGTCTTTTCCCGAGAGGGTTTGGAAAGGAAAAAAAATGGCTGGTAGAATGGGTGGCGAAAGAGTAACTATTAAGAATTTGCAGATAGCAGAGATAGACAAGGAGAATAATCTTTTAGCCATAAAAGGAGCAATTCCCGGGAGAAAAGGAACTTTGGTGGAGATAGTTGCTTGAAGTAATGTGTTTTTTTAGTTTAGTTTCGGAATTAGGACCGCGAATAAAATTCGTCACTAATATAGAAGAATTATAGAAAGTTTTCAAATCATAGAACAAAAGGAAAATGGTAACGGTTAATGTTTACAAT
This sequence comes from bacterium, assembly GCA_021163745.1. GTDB lineage: Bacteria > Patescibacteriota > Minisyncoccia > Portnoybacterales > JAGGTM01 > JAGGTM01. The sequence continues at coordinate 4,336 of JAGGTM010000079.1, read as the reverse complement.
CAAAATGGAGAAAAAATCGGAGAAGAAAAGTTGCCTTCTTATATTTTTGATATTGAAGTAAATCCCGACTTACTTCATCAGACGATAGTGACTCAAATGGCAAATTCACGTTGCCCCATTGCCCATACCAAAACCAGGGCTGAGGTTCGTGGAGGAGGAAGAAAACCATGGAGACAGAAAGGTACCGGCAGAGCAAGGCATGGTTCTATCCGTTCCCCTATTTGGAAAGGAGGAGGTGTTACTTTTGGACCCAGAAAAGAGAAGGTGTTTACAAAAAAAATAAATAAAAAGATGAAAAAAAAGGCATTATTTATGGCATTATCCTCAAAAGTCAAGGATAATGAACTGATTTTGTTAGATGATTTAAAATTGGAAAAACCAAAGGCAAAAATAATGGAAGATATAATTAAAAATATAAAAACAAAGATATTGAATATAGATATTAACAAGAAGACAATTAGGAAAAAATGCGAATTCCTAATTGCCTTGCCAAAGAAGGATATAAATGTTATTAAGGCATCGGAAAATATCCCGTATATAGATACTATTCCCGTTGATAGCTTAAATGTTTTGGATGTATTAAAATATAAATATTTGTTGATGCCAAAAGAAGCGATAACATTAATTGAAAAGGTCTACTACAAGAATAAGTTGAAAGATAAAAAAGGAATGTCAAATAGCCCGAAACTTAAGGCTTAAAGATTAGAAGATTAGAGTTTGAAACACGATAAAATTAAGCTCAAAGCTCAAAGCGCAAAGTGCAAAGCTAAAGCGTAAAGCTAAAAGCTAAAAAGAAAAAATTCGCTTTGCGCTTTAAGTTGTAATTTTACGCTTTGTGTTTTGCGCTTTGCGCTTAAATGTTGTTTTGAATTTTGAATTTTGGTCATTTGAATTTGTTTGGGATTTGTGATTTGTAATTTGGAATTTGTTTTCTCACTTTTGAGATTTTATTATGGGTTTATTAGACAAACTTAAAAAAGAACAAAAAAGAGAAAAGAAAAAACAGATATCAAAAAGTAAAGCAAAGGAGAAAAAAGAAGGAAAATCATTTACTCCGGAATTTATATATGGCTATAGATTGATTAAATCCCCTCATATTACCGAAAAAGCTACAGATTTATCTTCTTTTAATAAGTATATATTTAAAGTAAGTTTTAATGCGAATAAAACTGAAATTAAAAAAGCAATTGAGAAAATATATAATGTGAAGGTTGAGAAGGTAAATATCATTCATATACCAGGAAAAAGAAGAAGATTGGGACGAATGGAAGGTTGGCGGGGTGGATTAAAACGGGGTTTTAAGAAAGCCGTAGTTAGTTTGAAGAAAGGAGATAAAATAGAGTTATTGCCAAGGTAATTACAGATTATATATAACTTATAGTATTATGAAAAAATATAAACCAACGACACCAGGACAAAGAGGAAAGATAGGCGTGGATTATTCTATTTTAACCAAGAAAGAACCGGAGAAAAAACTAACAAAACCGCTGGCAAAAAGAGCGGGTCGTGCTAAAAATGGTAGAATTACCGTAAGGCATAAAGGAGGAGGCCATAAAAGAAAATACAGAATAATTGATTTCAAAAGAACAGATAAATTAGGAATTCCGGCAAAGGTTCTTTCTTTGGAGTATGACCCTTGTAGAACATGTTTTATTAGTTTAGTGGAATACGAAGATGGAGAGAAAAGATATATTTTGGCTCCTTATAATTTGAAAGTGGGAGATAAAATTATATGCGACAAGAAAGCAGAAATTAAAATTGGAAATAGAATGCAATTGAAGTATATTCCGGTAGGAACAGAGATATATAATATTGAATTGATTCCAGGAAGAGGAGGACAATTGGTGAGGTCAGCGGGTTCGAATGCTGTAGTTCTGGCAGTAGAGGGTGGTTACGCTAATATAAAATTACCTTCGGGAGAGATTAGAATGATAAAAGATATCTGTTTTGCTTCTATTGGAAGATTATCTAATCCCGATCATAACAAGGAAGTGTTAGGAAAAGCAGGAGCGAAAAGATACAGAGGAATAAGACCAACAGTTAGGGGTTCAGCGATGGCCCCAAGAGATCATCCCCATGGTGGTGGAGAAGGGAGAGCGCCGATTGGTTTGAGGAAAGGACCAAAAACTCCTTGGGGAAAGCTTGCTTATGGAGTAAAGACAAGGAAAAAGAAAAAGCCGAGTAATAAATTTATTCTTAAACGAAGGAAGTAAGGAATTTGAGATATCCTTTATCACTTTTACGAGGTATTCTTTATCCCGTCCAGCCGTAGTTTTGCAGAGCAAAACTACGGCTGGGCTCTTGGGTAAAATTGGCATGGGTAGATCACTCAAAAAAGGTCCATATGTGGACCAAAAACTATTGAAAAAAATAAAGAAAATGAGTAAGGGAGATAAAACTCCGATTAAGACGTGGGCTAGAGATTGCACCATAACCCCTGAAATGGTGGGTTTTACTTTTGAAGTTCATAACGGAAAGGATTTTATTCCAGTGTTTGTTACTGAGGAGATGGTTGGCCATAAACTCGGAGAATTTTCTCCTACTAGGAAATTTGTGAAACATGGTGGTAAGATGCAAAGGGCTATTGAAGCAGAGAAAAGAAAGAAAGGAGCATAAACAGAACAGAAAGCAATAAGGTAATTTTATGTACGGTATGGCAATTTTCTCAGTCCTATATCAAATTATCCTATTAAATTTTTGTGCATCAAAGATATTAGTAAATATTATTTAAATTTAATTATGGAAATTGCAGCAAGATTAAATTATCTTAGAATATCTCCCCGTAAAGTTAGGTTAGTGGCTAACCTTATTAGAGGTATGGATGTAGAGGAGGCACGGACACAACTGAAATTTTTAACCAAAAGAGCAGCTAGACCATTACTAAAACTTTTGGAGTCGGCGATAGCAAACGCTCTGCACAACTTTAACATTTCGGAGGATAAGCTTTATATTTACAAGATTACCGTTGATGAGGGACCGTCTCTAAAAAGATATATTCCAAGAGCAATGGGGAGGGCAGATTTAATTCTGAAGAGAACTTCTCATATTACCATAGTCTTGCGGGAAAAGCCGGAAACAGACAAAGCAAAAACTTCCAAGACTCGTTTGAAAAACAAAGAAGTTTATAAACCAACAGACAAGGATACATCTCCGGCTGATAAAGCGATTGAAAAAGATAGAGAGAAAAAAGAGTCCGTTAAATATGATTTAGAAGAAGCAAAGGATAAGAAAATAGAAGAAAAAGTTAAAATAAAAAAGCCGGAGAAAAAAATTATTCCGAGAGCAAAGTTAAAAGATATAGGGAAAAGAATTTTTAGGAGGAAATCTATGTAATTTTTACCCCGCCGTAGTTTTGCTCTGCAAAACTACGGCTGGACTCTTGGGTAAAATTGGCATGACTCATCAAGTTCACCCATATATTTTTAGAACGAAAGAGACCAAGAATTGGAAATCAAGGTGGTTTAATTTGAAGAGGTATAAAGACTTTTTAAAGCAGGATATAAAACTGAGGGAATTTATTATGGACAAATTGAAAAGCGCAGGTATTGACAAAGTGGAGATTGAGAGGTTATCTGATTCTATTACTATAATTATTTTCACCACCAGACCTGGATTAATTATTGGAAGAGGGGGACAGGGAATAGAAGAATTAAGACAGGAACTTAAAAATATTCTTACAAAAGAAGGCATTTCCCCAAAAACAGAGTTACGATTAGAGGTTCGTGAGATAAGAGAACCTGAGACTTCCGCAGCAGTAATGGCGCAAATTATGGCCGAACAAATAGAAAGGAGAATTCCATTTAGAAGGGTTATGAAACAAGCGTTGAAAAAGATTATGAGCAATAGCAAAGTAAAAGGAGCGAGAGTGCAGATAAAAGGGAGATTGGATGGCGCAGAAATGGCACGGACAGAATGGCTAAAGGAAGGCCGTTTACCTTTACAGACGTTGCGTTCGGATATTGATTATGCGAGCGCAACTGCTTATACTACTTATGGGACAGTGGGAGTTAAAGTATGGATTTATAAAGGAGAGAAATTTTAAGATTTTGTCCAAAATTTGGAGCTTTAGCGAACAAATTTTGGTTACAAAATCTTAACCCCGCCGTAGTTTTGCGATAGAATGCGAGAATTTATACCTAATTGAGAATTATTACAGATTTATCTCGCGAAACAGTCCAAAGGACTGTTTCGCGAGACATTTGTCTGGCAAAACTACGGCGGGGTGCTCAATTTTCTTACCAAAAATTCTGCGCTAAAAGCTTGAATTTTTGGAGAAAATTGGCATTGGCATGTTATTTCCTAAAAAAGTAAAACATAGAAAATGGTTTAAGGGTAG
>JAGGTM010000037.1 GCA_021163745.1 bacterium | reverse complement strand
TCTAAATTTTCAATTAGATATTCTTGGAATCTTGAATTATGAATATTGAATTATGAATTATGAATGAATCTAGAATTATGAATCTGGAATTAAGGTTTTGATTTTGAACTTCTAAACTTTCCTGATTCATGATTCCTGATTCATGATTCAATTTAGGATTCGTTTTGAATTAAGATTTTAGACTTTAGATGCAGATTTGGCATTTGCTTGCCCTTACAATTTGTGAAGCAAATTGTTTAGAGGCATTTGGCTTTTGAGATTTATTTAATTTTGAATTTTTATATATAATTGATTATAGCAGAAAAATAATATAAGATTAAGATGGATTTAGGATATGAAAAATAGGTTAAAAAGAGAATTTTTTACAAGAGATACATTAGAGGTAGCCAGAGATTTGCTGGGTAGATATTTGGTTAGAAAGATAGGAAAGAATAAGTTAGTAGGAAAAATTGTAGAAACAGAGGCATATATTGGCCCAAAAGATAAAGCAGCCCATTCTTACAAGGGGAAGATTACAGAAAGAAATAAAGCAGAATATTTGATAGGGGGCTGTGTTTATATTTATTTAGTTTACGGAATGTACTGGCAGTTGAATATTACTACAAACAAGGAAGGAAAACCTGAGTGCGTGCTTATCCGGGCGCTGGAACCGAAAATTTCTAATTTGTCTCAGCTTATTCCTAACGTGGGTATTGATTCGGGTAAAATTACCCAACGCCGCGGTTTAACAACCAGTGGCGTGGGGTTTGTCAAGAAATTAGCGGATATTCGTAATTTAACTAATGGCCCGGGAAAATTATGTCAGTGGTTAAAATTAGATAAGTCCTTTTATGGTGAAGATTTAACTAAAAGCAAAAGGATTTGGTTAGAGCGCGGAGAAAAAGTAAGATTATTTCAAATTGTAGAAACCAAAAGAATTGGTATTGATTACGCTGGTCCTTATTGGTCCAAAAGAAAATGGAGGTTTTATATTAAAGGTAATTCTTTTGTATCCAAAAAATAAAAAGAGGGGTATCTACCCCTCAAGGGTTATTAGGCGAGGAGATACTTGCTTGTGGTGCAAGTATCTATGGATTTTCCAGGTTCTCTGGAAAGCCCACCTCACCTAATTTTTCCAAGGAACTATGGTCAGGACGGCAGGATTTGAACCTGCAACCTCTCCGGCTCATGTCGGAGGCTCTACTTTTGAGCTACGCCCTGACTTATAAAAAATATAAACCTCTAAAAATTAATGTCAAGACCTGTCTTTTGTAGATATAGTTAAGTGATAAGATTAAATTATGAGAGAAAGAGCTGCTTTATTTTATTTAATTTTTATGTTAGTTTTAGGAGGGGTTTTGTGGCTTGGATTTAGAGAAAAAAGCCCAGGTTCGTTAGAGAAAATGATTGAACAAGAACCAAAATCACTACAAATTAGAGAGCCCGCTGTAGCTGGACAATTTTATCCTGCAGAGAGAGAAGAACTGGAACAGCAGATTCGGGATTTTTTGAAAATGGCTGAATTACCTGCTGCAAAAGGAAATATCAGGGCTTTAATTTCTCCCCATGCTGGCTATGTTTTTTCCGGTCCCGTGGCGGCTTACTGCTACAAGAGCATCCAAGGTAAAGATTTTGACACTATAATTATTATTGGCCCAAGTCATCATTCTTATATTGAAAACGCGGTTATCGATGGTAATGATATTTGGAGAACACCCTTAGGAGAAGTTATGGTAGATAAAAAATTAAGAAATTCTATACTTAAAGAAAGCGATTTATTTGAAATAAATTCCCAAATACATTCTTTAGAACATTGTTTAGAAGTGCAAATTCCTTTTTTGCAAGTAGTTCTCGGCAATGTTATTTTGAGCCATAGCGAAGAATCTGATGGCAAATCTGCGGATTCTTCCGAGCCAGAATTCTCTCAGAATAATAACTTTAAAATTTTACCAATTTTAGTAAATAAATTGACTGACCAAGAATTGGAAAAGATTTCTGACATATTAGCAAAATATACAGATGATAAAACTTTAATTATTGCCTCTTCAGATATGAGTCATTATCCGTCTTATAGGGATGCTAATTATTCTGACAAAAAAGTTCTTAAGGCAATTTTGACAGGCAAAGTAGAAGAACTCAGAAACGTAATTAATAATTTAGAAAAAGAAAATATCCCGAATCTGCATACTTGCTTATGCGGGGAGACTGCTGTGGAGGTGGTAATGAAAGTTGCAGAGAAAATTAATGCAGAAGAAATTGAACTTTTAAAATATGCAAATTCAGGGGACACATCTTTCGGGGATAAATCTCAGGTGGTAGGATACGGAGCGGTGGCATTTATGAGTGATAAGAGGTCAATGATAAGCGATAAGAAACTAGACGAAACTCAACAGAAAAAATTATTAGAGATTGCCAAAACTTCGGTAGAAAAATATATTTTAGAAAATAAAATCCCGAAATTTGAAATTGATGACCCTGTTTTAAATACTCCTATGGGTGCTTTTGTAACTATTAGAAAACATGGCCAGCTAAGAGGTTGTATAGGCAGGTTTTGGAGCAAAGATTTGGATTTGCCTTTGTACAAAACGGTGTCTTATATGGCTATTGCTGCTGCCACTTCAGATACAAGGTTTTTGCCGGTTAGACCAGAGGAGTTGAAAGATTTAACCTATGAAATTTCTGTTTTAAGCCCACTTAAAAAAATAGATGACTGGCGCAAAATTGAAATCGGAAAACATGGAGTAGAGATAAGAAAAGGGAATAATGTGGGGGTATTTCTTCCGCAAGTGGCTACAGAGAATAACTGGGATTTAGAAGAATTTATGGGAAATCTATGCGAACATAAAGCTGGTTTACCGAGAGACGCATGGAAGACCGGAGAGGTAGAGTTGTATATATTTACCGCTCAAGTTTTCGGAGAGGGGTAAAGCGGCCTCCTAATTTTCTGCTTAAATATATAATTTATTCAAAAAACTTTCAAAGTGTTGCCTATATGGTTTCTGGCGCATATTATAGCAGACAATTTTGATTTGTTTTATAATAATAAACAGATGGAGATAGATTTCGGTAAATTAGTAATTTTAATAGGATTTGTATTTATAATAACAGGTATATTTATTTTATTAGTGGGGAAGGTTCCTTTAATAGGGAAACTTCCCGGGGATATTTATGTAAGAAGGGATAACTTTACTTTATTTTTTCCTATTGCCACCTGTATTATTATTAGTATTATTTTATCTTTAATTTTTTGGTTATTTAATAAATTATAATTTTTTTAATCTATGCTTTATGTTGTGGCCACCCCAATTGGAAATCTAAAAGATATTAGCTTAAGGGCATTGGAGGTATTAAAGAATGTAGATTTAATTTTGTGTGAAGATACCAGAGTTACCAAAAAGTTGTTGAATTATTATAATATAAAAACACCTGTTTTAAGTTATCATTCTTACAGCAAATTAAGGAGAATAAATTATATTTTACATCTTTTGGAGCGGAAAAAGAAAATAGCAATGGTTTGCGATGCGGGAACTCCGGGCATCTCTGATCCCGGAGAGAAACTAATTAGTTTAATAAAAAGTAAAATTCCCAATACAAAAATCGTCCCTATTCCGGGACCGTGTGCTTTAATTGCTGCCTTATGTATTTCTGGAATTCCTTCAGATAAATTTTTGTTTTTGGGGTTTCTTCCTAAGAAGAAAAAAAGAAAAAAATTTATTAAAAGAATTATAGAAGAGAAAATCCCTGTGGTATTTTACGAAAGCCCTTACAGGATTTTACTTACATTAAAAGAAATAAAAGAGATTTCAGAAATGGAGAATATTTCTAAAAATGTTATTGTTTTGAAAGAGTTGACTAAGAAATTCGAGAATAGATTTGAGGGTAGCTTTGATAAAGTCATTGAAGAACTTGAAAATCAAAAAGTAAAAGGAGAATTTGTGGTAATTGTATATACACGCTGATACACGCTGATTGAACCGCCTTCGGCGGATACACTGATACGCTGATACACGCAGATAAAAATTATCTGCGTAAATCAGCGTATGTTTCATATTTTAATTCCTGGAGTAGCGGAGCGTAGCTCCGCAATAAAAAATGCTTACAAAAAATATTACCATCCATCGACCACCTCATATTTATTTAGATGAAAATATTTATTTTATTACTGCCCATACATTTTATAAAAAACCATTATTCAATACCGAAGAAAAATTGCGAAGCTTCGCTTCGCTACTCCAAAAAGCAGTAAATAGATATTATATTGATTTATATGCCTGGGTTCTTTTGGAAAATCATTATCATCTACTTTTGAAAATTTCTAAAGGTAATGATTTAGTGAAATTTATTAGAAAGTTACACAGCGATACTGCCATATATTTAAACAGGGTGGATAAAGTATCTCGTCGGCGAGTTTGGTATCAATATTGGGATAAATGCATTAGAAATGAGACAGATTTCTGGAAACATTTCAATTATATTCATCATAATCCAGTTAAACATGGTAATATAAAAAACCAGGATTTAGTTAAAAATTATAAATTTTGCAGTTATAGACAGTGGTTAAAGAGAAAAGGTAAAAAATGGTTAATCTCTTGTTTTGAATTATACTCTATTATTGATTTTACAGTTCCGGAGTAGCAGAGCAAAGCTCTGCAATAATTTAATATGATTAACCTATATCAATTTGGGAAAATAATAATAAATAATAAGGAATATTTTAATGATGTGATTATTTATCCTGATATTGATTCTGGGAATATTAAAGTTTTATCTCCTTTTTGGAGAAGGGAAGGGCATTATTTGGATATGAGTGATGTGCCTGATGAAATTTTGTCTATTAAGATTGATGTAGTTGTTGTGGGGACGGGCTATTCCGGCTTGATGAAAGTATCGGAAAAGTTTAAAAATTATTTTAAAAACAAAGGAGTGGAAGTAGTTATTGAAAACAGCAAAAAGGCGTGGAAGATTTATAATAAGTTAGAAAAAGATAAAAAGGTTATGGCTATATTTCATTTGACTTGTTGAAGATTTATGAAAAAAAGGAAATTGTATATTGGTACATCAGGTTGGGCCTATAATCATTGGATAGGGATTTTTTATCCAAAAGAATTGCCCTCCAAAGATAGATTAAAATATTTTTCTTCTTATTTTAACACCGCAGAAATAAATTATTCTTTTTACCATTTACCAACGGAATCAACTTATAAAAAATGGTATCAAGAGACACCAAAAGATTTTGTTTTTTCAGTAAAAGCGAGCAGGTTTATTACTCATATTAAGCGGCTAAAAGGTGTAAAAATTGCCTGGAAGAAATTTTTGCAAAATGCTTTGCATTTAAAAGAAAAATTAGGTCCTATTTTGTTTCAGTTTCCTCCTAGTTTTAAGGCAACTAATGAAAACATTAAAAGAGTAGAAAAGTTTTTAGAAAATTCGCAAAGGATTCGCGAAAAAAAATTCGCAAAGGATTCGCGAGTCAAATTTGCTTTTGAGTTTCGTCACCCTTCCTGGTGTTCTCAAGAGATTTATAAATTATTAGAGAAATATAATGCTGCTTGGGTTATTGCGGATTCAAAAAGCTACCCAAAGGAGGAAATATGCACATCCGATTTTGTATATATAAGAATGCACGGACCAGGTGAACTTTTTGCTTCAAAATATTCAGATTCTCAGATTAAAAAATTATCTAATTTGATCAAAAAATATCTTAAAAATAATAAAGAGGTTTATGTTTATTTTAATAATGATTTTTA
>JAGGTM010000092.1 GCA_021163745.1 bacterium | reverse complement strand
GGAAGCAAAATTGCCGGCGGGGGCAGACCTCGCCTAAACGGGCGAGGTCTTCCTTCTCTCAGCTCTTGACTTTTGAGTTATAGATTTGACTTTTGCTTGCCCTTACAATTTGCGAAGCAAATTGTTTAGGGAGATTTTCCCAGCACCACTCTGGGTTATGTAACCCAGAGTAGTGCTGGGTGAGATTTATTTAATTTACTTTCTCACTTCCCACCCTTCTTTTTCCAATGCCTTCATTATTTTATTATGCACATTGTTAATTTCTTCGTCTGTTAAAGTATGGTCATCTGCTTGATAAATAATATGAAATGCTAAATTTTTCTTTCCTTCAGGAATTTTTTCTCCCTGATACATATCAAATAAATCTACATCTCTCACTATCTTTCCGCCGACTCTGTTTATAACATTTAACACATCTATTACTTTTGTGGTAAGGCCTACTAAAACTGCTATATCTCTTACCGACGCAGGAAAACGAGAAATGGGACGATATTCGTGTTCCTCCGTGGCAAATTTTTGAACTAAATCAAAATCTAAATTAAATACAACAACTTTTGGAATTTTTAATTCATTTGAAACTTTATCAGAAATCTCCCCTAAAAATCCGATTTTTGAATCATCCAATTTTATCTCCGCGCACTTTTCTAAATTCCAAATTACCGGCTCAGAGTCCAATGGAGAAATTTCATATTGGTCATACCATACATTGGTTATCCCTAATTTATTCAAAATATTATCTACCACTCCCTTTCCATAATAAAATGAAGAATCAGTGATTACTCCGGTAAGCATTCTCTTTTCCTCCGCCCGCCCAAGTTTTCTTTGAAAATTTGGGCGGGTAAATGTTTTTCCTAGTTCAAAAATTTTTATCTCATTAAAGCGCTTAACATTTTCTCTAACATTTTTTAAAAGATTGGGGATTTGAGAAGGTCTTAAGTATTGAAATTCATTACTTACTGGATTTTCTATCTCTACCAAACATCTTGTTTTTTTAATATTATTATATCCAAATATTTCAGCATCTTTTTCTGAAATAAACGAATAATTATATACCTCGGTAAAACCTAACTCCTTTAATGCATCTTTTGTAATATCTTCCCAAAAAATCTCCAGATTTCTCCGTGGTGGAGTAAGTATTCCCAAGGGAAATTTTGAAGGTATCTTGTCATAACCATAAATTCGTCCTATTTCTTCAATTAAATCCTCCTGAAGAGAAATATCTTGACGCCAAGTAGGTATGGTAACTTCCCAAACACTGGAATAGCGAAGCAAACGTAGCGGGCTTCGCAATCTTTTATTGCGAAGCTTCGCTTCGCTACTCGCAAAACCCAATCTTTTAAAAATATTTCTTATTTCTCTATCTGGTATTTTGACCCCCAATAATCTTTCTACATAATTTGCATCCAATTTAATTCTTTTTGGAAAAACTTTTTTAGAATAGATATCTATCATTCCTTTGCATACTTTCCCATTGGAAATTTTTTTAATAAGATAAGCTGCCCGATTTATAGCAATTTCTGTTAAATTGGGGTCTAAATTATGTTCAAATCTTATGGATGCATCTGTAATTAAGTTCAGTTTTCTGGATGATTTCCTTATAGCCGATGGGCTAAAATTCGCTGACTCTAAAACAATATTTTTAGTATCTTTGGTTATTTCTGCTTTTTTCCCTCCTTTAATTCCCGCTATAGCCAGTGGATCTTTTCTATCAGAGATTATTAAAATATCTTTATCTAAATCATAGATATTATTATCTAAAGTAACGATTCTCTCTCCCTTTTTCGCCTCTCTTATTACAATAATATTATCTGAAATTTTATCTAAATCAAAAGCATGAATTGGTTGTCCGGTTTCTAACATTACATAATTAGTAATGTCTACAATGTTATTTATAGAATTTAACCCGCAGTTTTCCAATTTCTCTTTAAGCCACTTTGGAGAAGGACCTACCTTCACGTCTATAATTACCCTACAATTATACCTCGAGCAATTTTCCTTATCTTTAACCTCTATATTTACAAATCTCTTGACTTTCTTTATTTCTTCTTTTAAATCAAATTTTGTTTTTTTCAAAATAGATTTTAAATTAGCATCTTTTGGAGAGATAGGAATACCTGATATCGCGGAAATCTCTCTTGCCAATCCCAAATGAGAAAAACAATCTCCTCTGTTAGGCAAAATATCCACATCTAAAATCACGTCTTCCTTTTTCTTCTCAATATCAATCACCTCGAAATTATGCATTGTAAAAAGCTCCGCTAATTTTTCCGGTTTAGGCAATCTCTTTTCAAAAAAAGATTGTAAAAATTTATAGGAGAATTTCATATGCTTAACTTTTGAATCTCTTCCCTAAAAAACTCTTGCATTTCCGGTTTACTTACTTTTTCACGCAGAAATTCTATTTTTTCCTCTTTAATATCTTCTAAATAAACCAACTGCTCTAAAAATAATCTAAAATTAAATTCATTTTTATATTTCTTCTCGGCTATTTTTTTAATTTCTTTTAAAGAAGAATATTTATATTTCAATACAAAATATAAATCTACATAATCTTTAAAAGTGCCTCTAAAATTTAACACGTATGCTTTTGATGCTGCTATCTCTCTAATTGGTAGAATTTTTATGCCCTCGAATTTAATTAGTTTTAAAATTAAAGGAAATCTGTATTTTACAAAATCTATTTTAACTCCATCAATTCTTACACTCAGTTGCTCTAAATGATTTATTATAGTATCTACTTCAAATTTTTTAAAAACTCTTTTTACTTTGGGTAATAAACTTTTAGGAATATCTTTTTTCCAAAATAAATCAAAGTCCGCAGAAATTCTATGTTTTATCTGTAATGCTAAAGCAGTTCCACCTGTCAAATAAAATTCTGGGAAATTTTTTAATTTAAAAAATATCTCTTTTTGCTTTGATTTTAGCACTTCTAGATACATATTTTACTTTTTTGATTTTTAAAAGAAGACAAATCAGCATTAATGCTCTTTCCCTGAATTCACTTTTAGGAGTATTTTCAATAATTCTTTTAATGGTCTCTTTACCATAATTTTTAATAATCCATTTCCAATGCTCCCAATTACCATAATTAATGGTATTTATAATAATTCTCTGTTTATCTCTTTGAGCATCAATCTTGGAGAAATTATATGACCAAAGCAAATATTTAAAACTTTTAGGCAGTTTTTTCATAATCCGCTAAAATTGATTAAGAAACCTTAAATCTCCGGAATAAAATAACCTAATATCATTTATTTTGTACTTCATCATTGTCAATCTATCCATGCCTATACCGAATGCAAAACCATTCCAGAACTTTGGATTTAATTTAACAGAATTAAATACATAAGGATGAACCATTCCCGCTCCCATTATTTCCACCCAGCCAGTATTCTTACACACAGAACATCCTTTTCCTTGGCAAACTATACAGCTTATATCAACCTCAAATGATGGCTCAGTAAACGGAAAATAACTTGGCCTTAAACGAATTTTTACTGGTTTTTTAAAAAATCTCTTAAAGAACTCCTGAATAATTGCTTTAAAGTTAGATACAGATACATTTTCGTCTACCATCAAACCTTCTACCTGATAAAAATTTATTTCATGGGAAGCATCAGTTGCCTCTGCTCTAAAAATTTTCCCTACTGCAATAATTTTAAAAGGAGGATTATTTTTCTCCATATATCTTATCTGAACTGAAGAAGTATGCGTACGAAGCAATAGTTTGCCTTTTGTTTTTTGTTTTACTGGAATTTCTTCTTTCAAATACAAAGTTTTTCCCAAAGATAATGCATCCCTGGCTGGATGATCTTTTTGGATATTCAATGCATCAAAATTATGCCATTCATCTTCAATTTCAGGTCCTTCTACAGGAGAAAATCCCATATGTTGAAAAATATCTATAATTTCTCTTTTTATAAGCGTTAAAGGATGTAAATGCCCTAATTTAAATTTTTCTCCAGGGGCAGTAATATCAAACCATTCTTTCTTCAGCTTCCCTTCTGTAGAAGAAGTTAAATCTTCTTTTTTAGAATCCTGCAATTTTTTACTCTTTTCCTCCAATGCGTTTTTTATTTTTTCTTTTATCTCATTAGCTAACCTTCCCTTTATCTTTCTTTCTTCTTCCGGCAAATCTTTTAATGAACGGAAAAATAAAGTCAGTTCACCATTACGACCCAAGTATCTTTTATAAATCTTATCTAACTCATCTAATTCACTTGCTTTCTCTATCTCCGCGATGATATTTTTTTGAAGTTGTTTCAACATAATTCAAATTTCAAAAGTCAAGATAAATTTAAGGAGAAGTCTTTCCCTCCTTTAACTTAACAAATATTCCACCATTCCCATTGTGCCCACTAAGATAAGAGCGCTCCACCAATAAAGAATTTCCCTGCTTTGCAAGAACAAACACCCAACCAAAATAATAGAAAGAAGAATCCCTTGCCTGAAAGAACTATTTATCTGTTCTATGTATTTGCCTTTCTTTAAAAATATTCTGATTAAAAAAGCAACTAAAGTAAATATTCCGGAACTTCCTATGAATAAACTCAAATAGAACAAAACCAACACAATCGGTCCGCTATGATAAGGAGAAAAATTATTTACAATGGAAATAACTCCAATTATTCCAATTAAACTAATAAAAATTATCCCTGTAAGAAAAAGTTTAATCACCACAGTCTATAATGATATCAGATAATTTAATTTTTTAGAATATAATCTCAGCCTTGAGTTTTAGTTTGAATCTAAACTTAACTTTTGAAATTTTTTGTTTATAGGTTTTTTATACATGCTTATCCGCAACTATAGAAGCGCCGTATGACTCTGGTTTGATTTTTGCCTCAAAACCATTTCCCCTCACTATTCCTACTACTTCTTTGATTATATCTTTAGTAGGTCCATTCTTTCCAACATCAATATGAATCTGCAAATCGCATCCCGGTGAATGAGAATAATGAAGATGTTTCCCTAAATTTTCTAAAAGTCGCTGTGCTGTATGCAAAGAAAGATTTACTTCTTCGTAAATTCTTTGCCTTAGGGTATGATAAATTTTATTCCCATTGGTCCTTTTCCAAAAATATATACCCCCTCTCCCTATTCTATGGGCAATAATAGCAGTAATAAAATCAGCCCTTTTAGAGCCCTCTGAATCTGTTCCTACAACTAATTGATATTTCCCGGGTTTTTGTTTTATAAAACTGGATATTTCTTTTGCTACTTTCTCTATATTCATTTTCCCCTTAGTGGGACTATGAAAAATTTCTTTTCTTCTCATATTTTCTATTTCTATTATATATCCATACTTTCAACTTTGCAAGTTCTCTTACTCTTCTTCTTATAAAATCGGAAGGAGTTCTATAACCGCATATTTTAGCTTTATTTTTCTTTTTCATAGATATTTTAAAAATAAGAAGAAAATAAATTTTAGTTCTCTGTCAGCCTTTACCAAAAACCTATTTTTGACAATAAGGGCAATAATAACTACTTCTTCCTCCTATACTTATTTTTCTTAATTTGTGATTTTTGTTATTTGGGCATATCATATCGCTATGCCTATGAGGTATAATCCAGCTTTTGGGGAAACTTACATTTCCATTATAAGGATAACTTTTTCCTACTAATTTTATGGCAGTGCTCAAAACCTTTTTCATATTCTTGTACAAAATTCCCTTCTCTTTTTCTGTTAATGTTCTTGCATCTCTTAAAGGAGAAATTCTCGACTGAAATAAAATCTCATCAGAATAAATATTTCCTATTCCGGCAATTTTACTTTGGTCCATCAAAATAGATTTAATCTTCCCTCTCTCAGAAAGAATATCAAAAAATTCTTTTTTAGATAAAAGTAGTGCCTCCTTTCCCATTTTCTGTAAAAGTTCTATTTCGGAAATATCTTTAACCATCCAAATTTTTCCCAATTTTCTCTGATTTAACCACCTTAATTCATATCCGTTTTCAAATTTAAAAATAACTCTAGCAAATTTATCCCTTCCTGATAATGGAGATTCTGAACTGGTATAACTCAAATTTCCGGTCATTCCAAAGTGAAAAACCAATTTTCTATCGCTTTTATTTATCAATACAATCATACATTTTCCTCTTCTTTCTGCTTTTTTGAAACTTTTTCCTATTAAATTCTTTTTAAAATCAGAAACACCCACTCCTTTTATTAATTCCGGAGATATGCATAAGACATCCTTTATTTTTTTATTGCAAGAGGTTTTGTTGAAATAATCTTTGAAGTTTTCTACATCAGGAAGTTCGGGCATAATCCATATTCTTATCCCCTGAGATAAATCGAGGGATTAATGTAAATCCCGCCCACACCACGACTATCAGGCCGCGATGTAAAACGGGACCTAGGGATAAAATTTAACTTTTTGTTCGGCATATTTTTATGCGGCACCCAAAATTCTAACAAAAGGACAATACTGGTTAAGGTCTTTTAGGATTCCTTTCTGATTAAGGGAAAAGCAAAATTTTTCAATTTCCAAGAAAAAAAGATAATCCCATGGATGAAAGACAGAGGGAATTGAATGAAGAGAAACAAGATTAATATTTCTTTTGGCAAAAACATTTAAAATATCTCTTAAAATTCCCACTCTGTCATAAACAGAAAGCAAAAGCAAAGTATTTTTGTTATGAAAATTCATTTTCTTTAAAAAAGTTCTATTTAATTCTTGGGTAATCACTAAAAATCTGGTAAAATTTTCTTTTCTATCTTCTATGTTTTTTGCTAAAATATTCAATTTGAAATTCCTAGCCGCTTCTAATGGAACTATAAATCCGGTTTTATCGGGAATTGACTTTTCTGAAATTGCAGAAACAGTACTTAAGGTAGAAATTTTTGAAGCTCCGGGCAAATTATTTGCAAGCCAAATTTTTGACTGAGACAACGCTTGCGCATGAGATTTAACTACCTTTATATCTTTAAGAGATTTTTCTTTGGATAAAAGGCAATAATGAATGGGAATTTTAAATGAGCCCAAAGCAAAAACTGGATAGTCGATAAATTGATACATTGTCTCAGAAACAATTCCAGCAATTGCATTTTGAATTGGAACTACTCCAAAATCTGTTTCTAGATTATTCACTCCTTCAAAAACTTCTCTTATAGTTAGAAATGGAATTAAAGAAGAGGTTCTGTTGGCAATTCTCTTGGCTGCGTTCCAAGAAAAGGTGTATTTTGGTCCCAAAAAGCCTATTCTCGCTTTCTTGATACTTATTTTTTTAGGAGTCCCAATTTTAATTGGTTGAGATTCTATTACCTTTAAAATATCTGTTGTTTTTTCTTCAGCTACTTTTACGAAATTGGACAAATAAGAAGATGCCTTTTTGAACCTTTTCTGAAATTCCTGATAATCCTTCCTTTCTATAATTTTTTGAAAAGAATGCAATTCTTTTAGGAAATCCTTAGAAAGTTTTCTAAAATAAGAATTTCTAATCTCTATATCGGCATAAAGTTCCGGATTTTGCGCTAAAATTCTTCCGATTACCAAACTCTGAAGTCGAAAAGTTGGAGTAAGAAAAGAAGGCAATGGTTTAAATTTTTTATGATAAAAAAAGTAGGCTAAATTAATATTGAAAAAGTGAATCAAAGACTGCAGTAAAGCCATTTGCGCATCATGCATTTCCGGAGAGATTTCAATAATTTTTGCCTCATTTTCTCTAAAAAGTTTCTTTAAAAAATTTATCCATTTATTTTTTTTAATCGGGCAAAATACTATGTTTTGATTTTTTAAACTAGGAGCCAAAGGACCAAACAAGGGATGCATTCCTAAAACTCCGGACTTCGCTTTTTTCATTGCCTTAACCGGCTCCACTTTTATTGAGGTTAAGTCTGTAAGTAAAGCACCCTTTTTTACGTAAGGTATTATTCCGTTTATTACCTTTACCGTATCTTTTATGGGGACAGAAACAATTACAATATCCGCTTTCTTTGCCAATTCGCGATTGGAAATTTTTGTATCTACATCCGAAATTATTACCTCCAGTCCATGTTTTTCAAAGAAATTCTTAAACCAGTTTCCCATTCTTCCTTTTCCTCCTATAATACCGATTATTGGCTTATTCTTCTTTTTTAATTTCTCTGTGCCTTTTTTTAACATTTTCAATAATCAGGGTAAATATTTGTTTTACCAATAAAGGATCTAAATTTAGTTTTTTGGCTAACAACTCCCTTTTTTGGAAAATTTCCTTTTCTCTTTTCTTGTCTAAAGCTGGCAATTTATGTCTTTTCTTATACTCTCCAACTCTTTGAGTGACTCTGAATCTTTCAGCCAGTATTCTAAGCAATTTTTTATCTATTTCATCTATTTGTTCTCGGAGTTTTTTAATAGTTTTTGGATTATTTAAGTTTAACATTTATCTTTTAAGGCCTACTTTAAAATTGAAGCCAATAAAGATACTTTTTTTCTTTTCCATGAACAATTTTTTGGTACAAATTCTTTATTCTCTGAGTAATCTCACCTATTTTCCCTTTATTTATCAAGTCGGCATCAATCTTTGCCACAGGGCAAATTTCCACAGCAGTTCCAGCAAAAAAAGCCTCATCTGCCTGTTTTAACTCTTTTAGAGTTATTTTTTTCTCTCTTGCTTCAATTCCTAAATCTCCAGCGATTTTAAAAATAGTATCTCTAGTAATGCCAGGAAGAATAGAACCACAAGAAGGAGTAAAGAGCTTTTTATTTTTCACCATAAAGATGTTTTCTCCAGGGCCTTCAGCAACAAAACCCTCAAAATCCAGAAAAAGAGATTCTTTAAATCCTGCTTTTTGTGCCTCTAAACTGGCTAAAATAGAATTAACATAATGTCCGCAGATTTTAGCATCAGCCACGGTTGAACGTGGATGAATTCTGATATACTTTGAGACTTTCACGCTTATCGGTCTCTCTCCTAGATATGCTTCCCATGGCCAAACAATTATACCAGTGTCTACCGGAACCCCTTTTGGATTTAATCCCATCTTTCCATAACCAAAAAAGGCAATTGGTCTAATGTAGCATTCCTCAAGCTTATTCACCTTAATCAAATTCAAAACCGCCTTCTCAAGCTCTTTTTGAGAAAAAGGAATCTTCATCTCCAGACAAGAAGCAGAATAAAAAAGTCGTCTAATATGATCTTTCAACCTGAAAACTGCGGTTCCTTTTTCTGTTTTGTAAGCCCTTATACCCTCAAATACTCCTCCGCCATAATGAAGAGTATGGGTCAAAATATGAACTTTCGCATTTTTCCAGTCAATAAATTTTCCGTTAAACCAAATTTTTTTTATTTCCTTCATAATAATTTTATTAAATCTTTTTTTGCCCTAATATCATTACGAATTATGCTTTTTCTTATTTCTGTTTTTGTCCTTTGAGCTTTGCACTTTTTCATACAATTTTTTAATCTCTTCTTCTTGTCTTTTTATATCCAAAAATTCCCTTCTAATCCGGGCTTTTTCTTTACGAATAAATTTCCTCAGGCTTTTTGAAAATCGTTTCTTGCTCATAAATAAAAAACAGTTTTAATAATTCACCCATAAAGTTTTTTGATTTTTTATTCTCCTTTTATCACCGCTAAAGGTCTTAATTTTGCTACTTTTTTAGAAAGTCCAGCATTATGCACTACTTCTACCACATTATTAATATCTTTATAAGCCATTGGGGCTTCTTCTGCAATACCTCTCCAAGAATAACATTTAACAATAATTCCTCTTTTCTTCAAGTTTTCTACTATCTCTTTTCCAGAAATTGTTCTTGTGGCTTGCCGACGCGACATTGTCCTTCCGGCTCCGTGATTTACAGTATAAAAAGCCTCTTTAGATTTCTCTGTTCCCACACAAACATAAGAAGCCGTACCCATAGTGCCGGGAAGTAAAACTGGCTGGCCAACTTTTTTGTATTTTTCAGGAATTTCAGGATGATTTGCTGGAAAAGCCCGAGTGGCTCCTTTGCGGTGAACAATCAATTTCATTTTTTTGCCATCAATATTATGCTCTTCAATTTTGGCAATATTATGAGCCACATCGTAGAGTAATTTTAATCTAGCATTTTTTCCTAAAACTTTTTGCCAGGCCTTTCTAGTATAAAAAGCTATCATATGCCGGTTTGCCCAAGCAAAATTACAAGCCGCTGACATTGCCTTAAAAAATCTCTGACCTTCCGGAGAATTAAACGGCACACAGCAAAGTTCTTTATCGGGCAATTTTATTCCATATTTCGGATAAATGGGCATTAAAATTCTTAAATAATCAGTGCAATTTTGATGGCCAAGACCGCGAGAACCAGTATGAATCATTATTACAACTTGGTCTTTAAATAATCCAAAAATTTTAGCAACTTCTTCATCAAAAATCTCCTCAACTTTTTGAATTTCGCAAAAATGATTTCCGCTTCCGAGGGTCCCTACCTGATCTCTGCCTCGATTTTTTGCTTTCTCAGAAACACAACTGGCATCTGCCATTTCCATTTTTCCTTGATGCTCGCAATTTTCAATATCTTCTTTTTCTCCATAACCTTTTTCTACCAAATAAGGCACTCCTCCTTCTAAAATTTTATTAATTTCTTCGATTGACAATTTTATCTGCCTTCCTCTCCCCAAACCTGAAGGAACTTCTTTTTGAATTTCAGTAGCCAATTTTTCTAAATAAGGTCTAATTTCTTTTTCAGTATATTCAGAAAGCAATAAACGGACGCCGCAGTTCTCGTCGAAACCTACAAACCCAGGCGAAATCACCCCCTCCGGATATCTCATTGCACCCACCCCACCAATTGGTGGCCCATAGCCCTCATGTATATCAGGCATTCCGATGGCATATTTCACAATTCCAGGTAAAGTTGTAGTATTAACCAATTGCTCTAAAGATTTATCTCTAAAAACTTCATCTAACATCTTTTCAGAAACATAAATCCGTGCCGGCACTCTCATATCCGGCCTAAAAGATTTAGAAATCTCCCAAAGATAATCTTTTATTTTTATAAAATCCTTTTTAGAAATCATATATTTTAGTATATCAAATAAAATTAAAAATACAAAAGGTAATCCCCATATCACTTTTGCAACAAAAATGATATGAGATAAAAAAGGCGGGATAATCCCGCCTTATAGCTCTTTATAAAACAAAAAATTATTTCTCTTTTAAAATCTCTTCTATTTTTTTAACTACAAAACTAATAAAATTGTTGGCACAGAATTCTTTTCTTTCTTGGCTCTCTAAAGCATCTTTTTCGATAAATTCTTTTAAAAGTTCACCACATTTTACACTGCCAAATTCTTTTTCAAATTCCTCGTAAAGTTGTGCTGTTGTATCTAATGCTCTTTGAGGACTTTCTTCTTTTTTAATTCTCCCATATTTTAAACCAATCAAAACTATTCCTGCAAGGAGTGCACCGCAAAAATTTTTTTTCATTCCAATTCCGGTCTTAAAACAAGAAGTAATTTTTAAAACTTCGTCAGATACTTCAAATAATTCAGCATCTTTTATTGCTTTTACTAATGCCTCACCACAAGAAAAACCTTCTTTTAAATAATTATTTTTTGCCTGAAAAATTAAATTTTCTTTTTTCATATTTTTCTATTAAGAGGAAGATTCGGAAGGAGCACTTATTAATTTAACTCCTATTATAGAAATCCTGTAACCAGCAAAAATAAATATACCTATTAAAATAGAAAAAGTAATATAATTTAAAAGTTCGGTAATATAATTGCTTGGCAGAATTTTATTGAGTTGTTCTTGCATTACAGATCTCATTTGAGAGTTCAAATCTCCCTCGGATAAATTTAAACTTCCTTCTTTTGTATGAGAAATTGGCTTAAAAAAACTCGGAGGATTAATGACTTGAGAGTAAACTTTAAACACTTGATAAATCCCCCAAAAAATAATACTAAGGCCAATAAAAAGAATAATAATACCTAGTAATTTTGAAAGTTCCATTTTTTTATTTAATTATATTACTTTTAAAATATCTTTCAAATTTTTTAAATTAACCCCCTCTATCTTCCTCTCCCTCAGGAAGAGAAAAATCTCCTCTGCAAGATAGAAATCTTTTTCATTAGGGTCTTACCCCCTCCGACAGATGTGGGAGGGGGTAAGACCCTTAAGATTCTCTTGCCAACTGCTAATTGCCAATTGCTAACTGCCAATTGCCAAGCATCGTGCCATCCCCCCCTCTTTATCTCCCCCCTTACCAAGGAGGGAGATATTCCTTATTTTAATCTCCCCCCTCCCTCTGGGAGGGGGGAGATAGAGGGGGGAGGGGAAAGGAAGCAATAACTTCTATCCCCCTCTTAATCTCCCCCCTTACGAAGGGGGGAGATATTACCAAATACAATTAAATATCAAATAAAACTACTGCCTGCCAATGAGAATTTTTCTTTTCTATGTTTAAATTATGATAGGTAACTCCTTTTATTTCAAGCCCAAACCTTCTTACTTTTTCTCCAAACAATTCTGCCTCAAGTTCAGTATCGCTAAATTTATCAAACTTTACTTTATGATAAATTTCCTTATTTACTTGCGCCTGATATAAAAGTTCGCTTAAAAAATCTACTAAAAGAGAAAACAAATCTGTAGATTTTATTTTTATTTTTGATTTTGTATTCTTTTTAGAAACTTCTATTTCTGGCCTTAAACATTCTCTTATGGCAAAAACAGCATTTTCAAAAAGTTCTTTCTTGTCTCCGCCAAAAATTTTAATTTTCAAATCTGATAAATGCTCTAATATTTCAAATTTTAACATAGTTTTACAAATTAACTAATTCATCCTTTAAGAAACGAATTATAAAATCTTAGAAATATCTATCAAAAATTTTTCCCAATTTTGAGAATTTAGTTTATATAAATCAACTGCTTCATTTAAGCAAATTTTTCCTATTCTTATTCTTGCTAATTCTTCAATGTATCCTCCGCAATTTAATTCCTTCCCAATATCATTTGCCAATGACCTTATATATGTCCCTGAAGAACAATTCACTTTTATTTCTAAAAATGGCCATTTATATTTTAAAAGATAAATTTTATAAATCTCTACTTTTATTGGTTTTAATTCTACTTTCTCTCCTTTTCTGGCTAACTCATACATTTTTTTACCTTTAATTTTTTTTGCAGAAAAACGGGGGGGAATTTGTTTTATCTTTCCACAGAATCTCTTTAATACATTTTTTATCTCTTGTCTTGTGGGAATCTTTACATTTTTTTTAAAAACTATTTCTCCTTCTCTATCATATGTAGTTGATGTTGCTCCTAATCTTATTTTTGCAATATACTCCTTTTTCTCGTTTAAAAATTTATAAAGTAATTTCGTGGCGCCTCTCCCTATGCCTAAAATCAAAAGTCCTGTGGCTAAAGGATCCAAAGTTCCTGAGTGCCCAATTTTTTTAATCCCGGTTATCTTTCTTAAATAATCTACAACATTATGGGAGGTAATACCGGAAGGTTTGTTTATTAAAATAAAACCGGTTTTTGATTCCATAAAAATTTGAGCAAATATTTTTTAAATTCAATGAAATCTTCTTCAATAATTTAAATAACAAATTTTGCCCTGCACTATCCCATATATCAAAATATCAAAATATGGGATGATAAGGAAGAAAAAAGAATTTTTAAAAAATGCTTCAATTCGTATATAATTTGTGTATGTTGCTAAAAGCCAAATTATTGCTACTTTCTCACTTTAGGAGTTACCCAAAATCCCATATATTTTCCAAACATTAATCTTGTCTGTGCTTCCAAGGCAGGAATTGCCCCAAATACTATCATAGTTACAGGTAAAAAAATCCATTGTAATACCACAAATATTGCTTTAATCCGAGAGGAATTTTTTGGCCGAGGAGGCAAAAGCAAAGAACCTATTATTGCACAAACAAAAACTCCTATCACTGCTAAAGTCATTATCTGTCCTGTTAATCTAGGAAGATTATATGAGAGCAGAGTTACATTAAATTCTTTTCCGCCTAAAATTACCGGAAGCCATCCCCCGGTCAGAATAATCAAAGCTGCAACTGCCCAAGAATAAAAGCCACCTAAAAGAAGAATAGCATAGCGAAATTTCTTACGCCAAGACATAAACTTTAATTTTTTGTGTTTGTTACCAGTATGCGATTTAATTTTTAAAATGGTATCCTTCAAAAATCCAAACAATAAATAAGGAATTCCTTCAACTCCCCAAGCCCATCTTCTCTGCTGGCGATATTGAGAAATTACTGTTTTAAAAAAAGTTTTATCAACGCAGGCATCCATAGAAATGGGATAAAACAAAGGCACAATATAATAATCTCCATTATAAAATAAAAATGCCTTTAAAAATACTCCAGCATCTTCAGAAACAACATTAGTTTGCCAAAACCCCATTTCTACGAGTGCTTTAAAACTCATAGAGTGTGAAGAGTAGGTAATCAACTTCTCGGGTCTGGATTGCTGAAACATCTGCCAAAATACATTACAGGT
The DNA here is from genome assembly GCA_021163745.1 of bacterium. Classification (GTDB taxonomy): domain Bacteria; phylum Patescibacteriota; class Minisyncoccia; order Portnoybacterales; family JAGGTM01; genus JAGGTM01. The sequence goes on along the minus strand of JAGGTM010000092.1, from coordinate 302 downwards.
AGCCACTAATCTTGAAAATAATGGCGCTTGCCAGATATTGTTATTGTACAAAGGAATTGGCTGAAAACTAGTTCTGGTAGGCTTCTTGGAGGTTAAATAATAATAAGTTAAACAAGAAAAATATTTTTCTTCCACTTGTGTGTCAATATCAAAACAGGATACAATTATATTCTCGTAAGGAATTTTTAATTCATCTATGATTTTCTTCGCTTTTTTTCCTGCCCATGTTTCGTTTGAACCTTTTCCAGCAATCTCTCCTACTATATCTTTTGGATGAACTGTCACTAAAAATCTAAGAAATT
>JAGGTM010000070.1 GCA_021163745.1 bacterium | reverse complement strand
TTTTTTTATTGCCAAAAATTCAGATTTTGGTAGAATAAAATAAAGTTGACTTCGCTGTATTAAAAGTGTATTATTTAATTAAATATAAATATGCCTCCGTAGCTCAATTGGCAGAGCAGGGGCCTCTTAAGCCCAAGGTTGCAGGTTCAATCCCTGCCGGAGGCATTGAGTTAATTTTTGCCCCGTTAGCTCAGTCGGTAGAGCAGTGGCCTTTTAAGCCAACGGTCGGGGGTTCGATTCCCTCACGGGGCACAAAATATGGAGGCCGTGGTGTAATAGCAGCACAACAGGCTGTGGCCCTGTTAGCGAGGGTGCAAATCCCTCCGGTCTCCCTTAGATTATGAAGAAAAAAATTTTGGGTTTTACTTTAATAGAGATGTTAGTTGTTTTAGCCGTAATTGGAATTATTATCGGAATTGTTTTAGTAAATTATCAAAAAGGGAAAAAACAGTATGAATTGCAAATGGCGAAACAGAGGATTATCTCTGAAATAAGAAGAGCGCAAAATATGAGCTTGGGTGCTGTAGAATTTAAAGGAGAAGTTCCGAAAGGGGGATTTGGAATCAGTTTTGATAAAACTACTCCTTCTTATTATTATGTTTTCGCAGACAAAGACGAAGAAAAAGATTATGATGGGACAAGTGAGTTGGTCAAAGAAGTTTATCTCCCATCTAAAATAGAAGTTTCTTCTCTTTCTGAGAACGGAGGAGATGTTTTGTATTTAGACATTGTATTTTTGCCTCCAGATCCGAAAACATATGTAAATGCCGGAGAAAATGAGGGAGTAATTACTATAAAGCATGAAGATACTGGCAATACTTTAGACATTAAAATAACCAAAGGTGGAGTAATTGAGTAATTGCATTATGTTTTCCAAAAAATTTAGAAAACATTTTTTTAAGTTTAATATTAAACACGGGTTTACCCTGCACCATTTTTGTTACAAAAGTGGTACGGGGTTTACCTTATTAGAGGTAATTATTGCCATAGCGGTTATTTCTATCGGTCTTATAGGAATTTTATATTTAGTAAGTTTTTCTATTTCTGCTTCTTCGGTAGCGAAAAATAAATTAATCGCCGCAAATTTAGCTCAGGAAGGAATAGAATTAGTAAGAGGAATTAGAGATACTAATTGGGTTCAGGGAGAAGATTGGGATACAGGGATAGAAGGAACAGGTAACCAAAGGGCTGGAATTATTGATTATGATGATATTGATGGATTAACCTCATATTTTAATCCACCTCCTTCTGATATAGACGAATGCGGAAGCAATTGCCGTGTTTATTTGAAAAACGATTTTTATACCCATGATTCTTCCGGAGGATCTTCCACAAATTTTTACAGATTAATTCTTCTAGATAAAATTTCTCCTACCCAGATAGAAGTTACCTGTGAAATTAAATGGACCGAACGTTCCAAAAGCTATTATTTAACTGTCAAGGATTACTTATATGAGTGGCAATAAAAAAGGATTAACTTTAATAGAATTAATTATTGCTTTAGCTATTTTTAGTATAGTGGTTTTACTTGTCTCTGATATTTTTTTAGATGTAATTAAAGGTCAGAGAAGGTCTATTGGAATTCAGAATATAGAAGAAAATCTTCGTTATACATTGGAAAGAATGTCGAGGGAAATTAGGATGAGTGAAGTTAAAACAGGCGAAGGGACTTTCAGTAGCTTGGATATTACCGCACATAAACCAACCGGAGATGAAGATGTTAGTTATAAATTGTCTTCTGATGAAATTACCAGAAATGATATTTCAATTACCTCTCAAAATACTGTTAAGATTACCGATTTAAAATTTTATGTTAAGAAGAATTCTGTTCAACCCAGAGTAACTATTGTAATAAAAGCAGAATCGAAAGATGGAAAACAAGAGCAGATTTCAAAAATTCATTTACAAACCACAGTGGTTTCGAGAGAATATTAGAAAAAATTTCAAAATCATCTGAAATTATAACAGATAAATCTGAAATTATATTAAAATAGATAAAGAAGTTTAAATTTTTTTAATTCTATGAAAGTGAAATTATCTAAAAATCAAGCGTCTGATGGACAAATAGGGATTCTTTTGGCTGTTCTTGTTATGGCAATTACACTCGTAATTGCTTTTACTATTTCTGAAATTATAATAAAACAGATGAAAATGTCTGTGGCGAGTAGTGAGTCTGTTCGGGCTTATGAAGCAGCAGATTCTGGTTTGGAATGGGCATTAGCTCAAGTAAAAAATAACCCTAATGGAGGACTGGATAACGTATGTGGCACAAACTGCACATTAGGAACAGATTGTCCTGCAGTAGGCGATGCTTCATATTGCATTAAGGTAGAGCCGGATACCGCGGTTAAATGGAGTGATGTCACCGCGGTAATGTCTATTGGCAAAGCAGGAGAAGTTAGGAGGAGCATTAAAACAGTAAAATAAAATTTGTTTTTTTTAAGGTAATAAAATGAGCTTTTAAAAGCTCTTTTATTTTTGACCAGCACCATCTTTATTACAAAAGTGATGCTGGGTTAATCATCCCATATATCAAAATATCAAAATATCAAAATATGGGATGATAGGGATTTTAAGGGTGAGAAAAAGAGTTTCAAGACGAGAAAAGAAAGAAAAGAAGAAAGAATTGTTTTGTTGTTTAGAGTTTCTTTTTGAATTCTATATTAATAATTACTTGCAAAATTGATTTTTATTTGATAGGATAGAAACATGGCAGTACCAAAACAGAGGCATACCAAATCAAGAAGAAATAAAAGGAGGTCGCATCATGCTTTAAAAAAGCAGGTTTTTACTATTTGTCCTAAATGCGGCTCACCTGTATTGCCCCATACTTTATGTTGGAATTGCGGGAGTTACGCTGGCATGGAGGTGATAGATGTATTAAGTAAATTAACTAAGAAGGAGAAAAAGAGAAAAGAAAAGGAAATATCTGAAACGGAAGAAAAAATGGCAGGTAGAGGCAGGGAACTAAGCATGAAGGAATTATCTAAAAGTTATTAAACTTAAATTTCAAATTTCAAATCCGAAAATAAGCTAATTTAAAAGATTTGGTATTTGGTTTTTTGAGTTAATATTTATGGCTTCTCGTCATCTTGCTAGGTCAATTGCTATGCAATCGTTGTACGAGTGGGATTTCAACGGGAATAATCCCGATAAGCTAAATGGAATAGTTGATAGAAATATAAGAGAATTTGGTCCTGGACTGGAGGAGGATGTTGAGTTTGTGAAAAAGTTAGTTAAGGGCGTATTTGATCATTTGCAAGAGATAGATAAAATCATAGAAAAAGCAGCTCCTCAGTGGCCTATTGATCAAATTTCTCCAATAGACAGAAATGTATTGCGTATAGGATTATATGAACTTTTGTTTGGGAATAGAAAAGAGGTGCCTCCAAAAGTTGCCATAAACGAAGCAATCGAGTTGGCAAAAAGTTTTGGCGGAGAGACGTCGGGTAAGTTTGTTAACGGAGTTTTAGGTACGGTTTACAGAGAAATCGGAGAACCAGGGAAAGAAGAATAAGTAAATTAAAAACTCAAGGTTCAAAACTCAAAGATTAAAACCTATAATGGCATAGGATTTATATTTTGCAGTTTTAAGAATAGATTGGTTTTGATATTTGAGTTTTGATTTTGAGATAAATTAAGTGAATCAACTTTCAAAACTTGAACAAAAACTTGGCATCAAGTTTAATAACAAAGATTTGCTTAAACAGGCATTAGTTCACCGTTCATATATAAATGAAAATCCAGATTTTTATTTAGGCAATAACGAAAGATTGGAATTTTTAGGTGACGCGGTGTTGGAATTGGCAGTGACAGAGTATTTGTATAGGAATTACCCCAATCCGGAGGGAGAACTTACCTCTTGGAGAGCTGCATTAGTTAACTCAAAGATGTTGGCAAAGATCGCTAGAAGATTAGGGATTAATAAATATTTGTTTCTTTCAAAGGGAGAGGAGAAGGATACCCCGCGCGCAAAAGAGTGTATTTTAGCTAACGCATTTGAGGCAATAATAGGGGCAATCTATTTAGATAAAGGATATAAAAAAGCAAAGGAATTTGTTGATAAAAATATTATAAAGGAATTACCAGAAATACTAGAGAAGCAACTTTATAAAGATCCTAAAAGCAGATTTCAGGAAGAAGCGCAGGACAGGGTGGGAATTACGCCCACTTACGAAGTGTTAGAAGAATGGGGTCCGGATCACAGAAAACATTTCATAGTGGGAGTATTTTTGGAAAATGACTTGATAGCGAAAGGAGAGGGAGATTCTAAACGAGAAGCTCAGGAGGATGCGGCAAAAAACGCATTAGAAAAAAAGGGGTGGAACTCATAATTCATTAGACCAATTTGACCTATTAGACCAATAAGACCAATAATACCTATCATGTTAATTATTAGATTTTATCCAGTTGGAAAAAAACATCAGAGAAGTTTCAGGATAGTAGTGACCGAAAAATCCTTTTCGGTAAAAGGAAAATTTTTAGAATTGCTAGGAAGTTACAATCCTCATCTAAAAAAGGCAAATTTAAATAAAGAAAGGATTAATTACTGGATTTCAAAAGGAGCAAAGATTTCTGATAGTGTATGGAATTTATTGATTAGAGAAAAGGTTATTAAAGGGGAAAAAAGGCCGAAGAGAATAAAAGAGAGAAAAAAGAAAGAGTCCGCTCAGAAGGAAGAGAAAGGAGAAGAGTTGAAAGAAAAAGAACAAACCGAGGAGCAGATAGAGAAAAAAACCGAAGAGAAATCAGAGGAAAAGGAAGAAGAGAAATCAGAGGAAAAAGAGAAGGATAAAAATACATAAAGTTGACGATAGCCAATTTAGTAAAGTTACAAAAGGCTATCTTTTGGTAAAAGTGCGGTTGGAAAATGTTTTATTCTTTCTAAAGAAAATTATACCCAAGCCGGCGTTTGTTTTTTTTCAGCCGGCATATCATTTTGTCTTGGCGTTTTTATCCGCTTTTTTTTATGGGTTTCCTTCTAAAAAACTAAAAGTTATTGGCATAACTGGAACCAATGGTAAGTCTACAGTTGTTTTTTTAACTGGGAAAGTTTTAGAAAGCGCAGGAAAAAAAGTTGGATGTGTGTCTTCCCTTAAGTTTAAAATTGGAAAAAGAGAATGGCAAAATAGACTAAAGATGACTCTACCAGGCAGATTTAAGCTACAAAAAATGTTAAAAGAGATGGTGAATGAGAAATGCGAATACGCAGTCATTGAAGTTACTTCTGAGGGAATAAAACAATACCGTACCAGATTTATTGATTTTGATATTGCTGTTTTTACCAATTTGACTCCAGAGCATATTGACTCACATAGAGGATTTGAAAATTATAAAAAAGCCAAAGGAGAGCTTTTTAAGTCGTCTAAAAGATTAATTGTAAATTTAGATGATAAACACAGGGATTATTTTTTAAGTTTTCCGGCGGAGGAGAAATATGGTTACGGAATAAACATAAGCAAAAATAAGTTAAGGTCAGATATAAAAGACCTGATAATAGCAAAAGATATTAAAGTTACTAAAAATGGAATTAGTTTTAAGGTTAAAGATACTTATTTTAATTTAAAATTACTTGGAGAGTTTAATATTTATAACTGTTTAGCTGCTATTTCTGTTGGTCTAAGCGAGGGAATTCCCTTGAAAATTATTGAAAAGGCATTGGAAAAAGTTAAAAGCATTCCCGGGAGGATGGAGATAGTTTTAGAAACTCCAAAAACAATCGTGGATTATGCTCATACACCAGATGCTTTAAAAAAAGTTTATAAAATAAGTTCAAAATTTAAGAGCAAAAACTCAAAGCTAATCTGCGTACTTGGTTCCGCGGGAGGAGGAAGAGATAGATGGAAAAGAAGAGAATTGGGGAAGATTGCAAAAGAATATTGTGATTGTATCATTTTAACTAACGAGGATCCATACGATGAAAATCCATTAGATATTATAAAAGATATTGAAAAAGGATTAATGAATTATTTAAATTTGGCGGGTTCTAGTTCTAATTTGTTGTACAAAATTTTAGACAGAAGAAAGGCAATTAGAAAAGCGCTAAAATTAGCAAAAGAAAAAGATGTTATAATTATTACTGGGAAAGGATGTGAGCCATGGATGTGTGTAAAAAATAACAAGAAGATTCCCTGGGATGATAGAAAGATAGCGAGAGAGGAGTATTATAAAATTTTAAATTCTACAGCAAAGCATTAATTTGCCCCACACCTTGGCCTGCAAACCAAGATATGGGGTAAATATTTTTTATGCTTTCTTATATAGAAAAATTTTTTTTCTATTTATTGATTTTCTGCATCCCTTTTCAAACAAGAAAAATTTTATTCTGGAACAGCAATGAATTTCAATCTGTTTCTTTTTATTTTACTGATTTATTGATTTTTTCTTTATTTTTTTTCTGGTTTTTCCATGCTTTTAAAACGAAAAAAAATTACTTTAATAGATTAAACGCAATATGGGCTAGAAAACATATTATAGATTTGTCTTTAGTTTTGTTTTTAATAATTAGCTTAGTTTCTTTAATAAGAGCAGATAATATTTTTTTGGGTATTTATAAATGGATTAAATTATTAGAATTTATAGGATTATTTTGGTATGTAAAAAATAGATATAAAGAAGATGGAATTTTTCTGCGAGAGGTAAAAATTCCTATAGTTCCTTTGATTTTTATTTTCAACGCAGTTTTTCAATCATTTATTTCTATTTTCCAATACGCATATCAAAGAAGTGCGGGATTAAAAATATTAGGAGAAAGCTTTTTAGGAATAGACATTTATGGAGTAGCAAAAATAACCGCAGAAAACTTAAAATTTATCCGCGCTTATGGAACATTTCCGCATCCAAATATTTTAGCAACATTTATCTTAATATGTTTAATTTTTTTATTCTTTTTATATATAAAAATTCCTAATTGGAACAAGAAATTTACCCCGTACTACTTTTGCAACAAAAATGGTGCGAAGTTTATAAAAAGAGAAATAAAAAAAGATATAGTTCCATTAAACGGAATTATATTAGCAGGAATTTATCCATTGCTTATATTTTCTTTATATTTGACTTTTTCAAGAGTAGTGTTTCTTTTATGGATTTTAACGAGCATTTTATTTTTCATTTGGTTTTGGAGATATAATTTATATAAAAGAAAAATTAAAGAGCTTGCTTTGTTTTTTATAATTTATAATTTATTATTTATCATTTTACTGTTTCCAGAATTATCTTTTAGATTCAGAGTTTCTCCGCAGGAACAGGCAGTCAGCTTAAGAATTTTTTATATTCAAATTGCTTCTGTTATGATTTTTTCATTTCCCATTTTAGGAATTGGATTATCTCAATTTCCTGTAAAGTTAAGTAGTTTCGCAGATATCAGGAATTCTTGGATGATTCAACCCGTTCACAATATATATCTTCTTATGGCAAGCGAAGTCGGTCTTCTAGGCTTGGGATTTTTTCTTTTCTTTGTTATTTGTTTGATAAGAAACTCATTGTTTAAATTAAAAACAAATTCCCAATCTGTATTTAATTTTTCTTATATCATATGTGTGCTATGCCTTCTTATAATAGGTTTATTTGATCATTTTCTAATTACCATTCAATCAGGTCAATTAATATTTTGGTTAATTTTGGGACTTTCTGCCAAAAACGGATAAGACGTTCTTTGCAAGTATTAGATATTAAAAAGCACTCTCGGAAGAGTGCTTTCTAGTTGAGAAAATCTGTAAGCCGGATTTTGTCGGTTTATCACGCTATAGCTATTAAGCCGTGGTGTGGGATAAACCGGGCAGTCATCTGTCTTAACTTAATGTTACCATTAAGTTTAAGCGAGCCACCTAATTTGCTCTTGCACCCAGATAAGGATTTAGCCGTTTCACTCCCGAAGTTACCTTCGGGACTTATCCTAAAAATTGGAATCCTAATTCATCCATTCGGACGAATTAGGACGAACGGATAGGATACTGAAACTTTTGCAAGTTTCAGCGTCTCTGTTCGCACCTCTCTCCGCTTTTTAGCAGAGGACGGGTGTTACCCGCTATCCTTGTCCGCCTAAGTTTTTAGACATAAAAATTTTGGCGGGCTGGGTGTCCGGACTTTCCTCCCAACAGATTTATCTGTCGGGCGACTGCCTGATTTCCTCAACTATATTGAGTAATAACATTATATATTTATTTTGTCAATTGTTAGAGTTAAGTGATTGGTAGCTCTCAGAACTCTTGCCAAATCTCAAAATAATAACTATTATAAAAATGGATATATGAAGCCATCAGAAATTATATTTACCGTTATTCTTTTACCTTTAGATTTTCTAATGCTTGTTTTAGCAGGTATTTTTGCTTATTTTTTGAGAACAAATCCTTTAGTGGCAAATTTTAGGCCTGTTCTTTTTTATGTGAATCTTCCGTTAAGTAAATTTATCATTTTAACTCTTGCAGTAAGCTTGTTTCTTGTCTTGATTTTTGCCTTAATGGGTCTTTATAAGATGAAGCAAGTGAGGTCAATTTCTGAAGATTTTTTTAAAATTTTGGCGGGAATTTCTTTGGGAGTAATTATGTTAGTATTTTATATTTTTTTGAGGAGAGAATGGTTTAATTCTCGTTTTCTTATTTTGGCGGGATGGATTTTGGCGGTTGTTTTGGTTACATTTGGGAGATACCTTATTAGTAAGCTGCAAGCTTATTTGATAAGAAAATATAAGTTTGGAACACAAAGATTGATAATAATAGGAAATGATAATATGACAGTTAAAATAAAAAATGATATTGAAAATAAACCAGAACTGGGTTATCAGTTGATTTCAAATATAAACAATCCGGATTTATCCATAATTAAAAATTCGCTTAAGAATCCCGGTGTAGACGAAATTATTTTAGCAGACCCTAACTGGGAAAAAGAAAAGATTTTAGAACTAATTGATTTTTGCTCCGAACATCATATAAGTTTTAAATTTGTGCCAAATATTTTTCATACTTTAGGTGTAAATACTTCTATAGAAACTATAGGGTCTATTCCTTTGATAGAATTAAAAAGAACTCCTTTGGATGGATGGTGGAGAGTTATAAAGAGGTGTATAGACATAATAGTTTCGAGTTTGGGATTAATTGTTTTATTCCCGTTTTTTTTAATATTAGCATTTGCTATAAAATGGGATTCTGAGGGACCTGTATTGGTAAAATTAAAAAGAGTAAGTAGGGGAAAGGAATTTTTGTTATACAAATTCAGGTCAATGATAAAGGGTGCTGATGATTTAAAAAAATTTTTATGGATATATAATGAGAGGGCGGATGGTCCTTTGTTTAAGATGAAAGACGACCCTAGAATAACTAATGTGGGAAGGTTTTTGAGGAGGCACAGATTAGATGAGTTTCCTCAATTGATTAATGTGTTTAAGGGAGAGATGAGCTTGGTAGGGCCAAGACCACATGAGCCAAATGAAATAGAAAAATATCAGAAACACCATAAAAAGGTTTTGGCTATAAAGCCGGGAATTACCGGATTAGCCCAGATAAGCGGATCATCCGATTTGCCTTTTGAGCAAGAAGTGAAGTTAGATACTTATTATATAGAGAACTGGTCAATAATTTTAGATTTAAAGATTTTATTAAAGACACTGGCTATATTCTGGCGAGATAAAAGCGCTTACTAAAATTTATACATCGGAAAAAGTATGAGGATAGCATTGGTTCACGATTATCTAAATCAATATGGAGGTGCAGAAAGGGTGCTCCAGGCACTATCAGAGATTTTTCCGGAGGCACCAATTTACACTTTGATTTACGATAAAAAAAGAACCGGATATGTTTTCTCAAATAGAGAAATTCACACTTCTTTTTTGCAAAAGATTCCATTTATTAAATCTCATCACAGAGCATTTCTGTTACTGATGCCTTTAGGAATAGAGCAATTTGATTTATCTTCTTATGATTTAGTTATCTCTGATTCTGCTTCTTATGCTAAGGGGGTGATTACTTTGCCTTCTACAATTCATATTTGTTATTGTCACACCCCGATTCGCTATGCATGGGACGATTCTCATAGATATATAAAGCAATTTGGTTACCCTTCTTTTTTTGAGAAATTTATTCCATTTTTTTTGAATTATATCAGAATATGGGATATCCAAGCATCAAAAAGAGTAGATTATTTTATTGCCAATTCTAAATTTGTGAAAAGAAGAATAAAAAAGTATTATAGAAGAAAAGCAAAGATAATTTATCCCCCGGTAGAAACTAAGAAATTTTATATTAGTAATTCAAATAAGAATTACTTTTTAATGGTAGGCAGACTTTTGCCTTATAAAAGATTTGATTTAGCTATTTCTGTTTTTAACAAACTAAAATTGCCGCTGAAAATTGTAGGAGATGGCCCAGAGAGACCAAAACTCGAAAAACTCGCATTGCCAAATATAGAATTTTTGGGCTTGGTGCCGGATGAAGAACTCGCAAAATTATATTCTAATTGCAAAGCATTAATATTTCCACAGGAAGAAGATTTTGGAATTGTTGCTCTCGAGGCAATGGCATCTGGAAGACCTGTTATTGCATACAAGGGCGGTGGAGTGCTAGAAACCGTAAAAGAAGGAGAGACAGGAATTTTTTTTGAAGGGCAGACGGAAGAATCTTTGATGAATGCGATAGAGAATTTTAGAGAAAACAATTTTAATCCGCAATTTATCAGAAAGCATTCTTTGAAATTTGATAAAGAAGTTTTTAAACAAAAAATACGAGAGTTTATTGAATCTAAATTGAAAATATAGTTTTAATTCTCTTCGCTTCAGTTTTGCTTTTACGCTTTTTAATTATCAGAAATAAGCAGTACCATAGACTGTTCTATGGTACTGAAGTTACAAAAATGACCATTGGTATAGATCTTCGTATTCTTTCTCGCGGTGTCATAACAGGGGTGGAGCAATATATATTAAACCTTTTGCCTTATATTTTTTTATTAGATAAATCTATAAAGTTTAAACTTTTTTATAATGCCTACCATAAGGTTAAATTAAACTATCCTTGGCTCGATTCATCTAATGTATCTCTCTATGAGTTTAAAATCCCAAATAAGATTTTATTTTTATCCACCACATATTTTGATTTTCCGAAATTAGATAAACTTATTGGAAGTGTAGATGTTTATTTTAATCCACATTTTTTTCCTGCGCCCGTAACCTCAAATTGCAAAAAAGTAGTAACTTTTCATGATTTATCATTTGAATATTTTCCCAACTTTTTTTCTTTTAATCAAAGAATTTGGCAGAAATTTTTGGTAAATGCCAAAAGGGAAGCAGAATCCGCGGATAAAATTATTGCCGTATCTGATTCTACTAAACAGGATTTAATTGATTTATATCGCATTGATTCTGATAAAATAGAAGTGATTTATTCAGGAATAGCTATAGACAGAGTCAAAGATGAAATGAGTTCAAGAGTTAAAGAGGTTAAACTTAAGTATAATCTCCCGGAAAAATTTATTTTATATTTCGGAACTATTGAACCCAGAAAAAATTTAATCGGATTGATAAAGGCGTTTGAACTTTTTAAATCAAATTTTTCTAATAAAAACGCAAGAAATATAAAATTAGTAATTGCCGGAGCAAGAGGGTGGCTTTACAGGAATATTTTTGGCACCGCTTTAAATTCACAATATAAAAACGATATAATTTTTACGGGATTTGTAGAAGAAAATGATAAACCTATTTTCTACAAATTGGCAGAGCTATTTGTTTATCCAAGTTTTTTTGAGGGATTTGGTTTTCCTCCACTGGAGGCAATGAGCGCGACGGTTCCTGTTATTGCGTCTAATACGTCTTCTTTATCTGAAGTAATAAAGGATGGTGCAATTTTGGTTGATCCATATGATATTAATGAAATTGCATTAGCAATGAAGATGATTTTATGTGATAAAAAATTAAGAAAAAAACTAAAAGAAAAATCTCTTAAAATAGCAGAAGAGTTTTCTTGGAGAAAATGCGCGGAAAAAACTTTAAAAGTTCTTACTAGCGTATAGTTTGCCTAATACCACTTTTGTTTTTGCAGCAAAGGTGGTGCTAGGTGGAATAAATGATTAAAAAAAATAAGAAAATAAGGATAGGGATAGATGCTCGTTTTTTCGGACCCTTTCAAAAAGGTCTAGGCAGATATGTGCAAAAATTGGTAGAGAATTTAGAATATATATATAAGACAGAATCAGATAAAGAATTTATCATCTTTTTAAGAAAGAGCAATTTTAACGAATACAATCCAAAAAATCCCAATTTTAAAAAAGTTTTAGCAGATTACAGATGGTATTCATTCAAGGAACAAATTTTTATGCCTTTTAAAATTAGGAAAGAAAAGATAGATTTAATGCATTTTTGTCATTTTAATGTTCCTCTTTTGCTCCACAAAAAATTTGTAGTAACTATTCACGATTTAGTTTTAAAAAGATTTCCCACTAGAAGGGCATCCACATTAGGTCCTTTAAGGTATTTTATTAAACAGCTTTTCTATAAACTGGTAATATACCTTGCCATAAAAAGAGCAAAAAAAATTATTGCTGTTTCTAATTTTGCCAAAAAAGAAATTCTTTTTTACTTTAAGATAAATGAGAACAAAGTTGAAGTAATTTATGAGGGAGCGTCTGATTTTTTTCGTTGTAAAGGCAGTTGTTCAAATAGTAGTTTGAAAAAATTTGGCATAAATATGCCATATATACTTTATGTAGGCAACGCTTATCCTCATAAGAATTTAGAAAGGTTAATTTTTGCCTTTAAAAAATTGATACAAAAATACAAGTTAAATTTACAATTGGTTTTTGCGGGAGAGATAGATTATTTTTATAAAAAACTGCAGGATAAAATTTCAAATTATAAATTACCCATTATTTTCACGGGGTTTATTTCGGATAATGATTTATATTTACTGTACAAAAATGCTTTAATTTACGTATTTCCTTCTCTGTGTGAGGGATTTGGGCTTCCGCCTTTAGAGGCAATGAGTTTTGGCGTTCCTGTGGTTTGTTCTGATAAAGGCGCGCTCCCAGAGATTTTGGGGGATTCTGCAGTCTATTTCGATCCGGTTAATATAAACGACATTGCAGAGAAAATTAGATTTGTTTTTAAAAATAATAAATTAAGAAAAGAATTAAGAAAGAAAGGATTTTGTCGTATTAAGAATTATTCTTGGAAAGAAATGGCAAGGCGGACTTTGGAAGTATATAAAGATGTGATATAATATTAAAAAACTTAACTTTCATTTTAGTTTCTTTATCTTAAATTATGAAAGCAGATAATAAAAGGAAAAGAATTATTCCCGCTATGTTTGATATTAGGCCGGTTACTGGAACCGGAGAGTTGGATATACAAAAAGTAAAAAAGATTAAGAGAGTTATTAACTTAAAGGAAATAGTTCCATTGGAAAAAATCTATTTTCATTATGAAAAAAGCTGTGTTCCTCCAAAAGGCTCGATTTCTTCATATAGGAAATTGTATTCCCGTAAAAGAAAATACACACCAAAACACAAGAGGCCTTCTAAAAAAACGTATTCGCCTTATTACTTGTCGCTAATAGACGATCTTTACCTTGCCTCTTTGAAATCAAAGACAAAAGAGAAGGAAAAAATTGATTTATCTTTGGGTGGTGTATATAAAATTTCTGATAATATTTCTGAAAGTGTCGAATTGACAGATTTTTCTTCACCATCTGCATCAGAAAGTGTAAGTGGTTTGCCTACTAGAGATGAATTATTAAAAGAACTGGAAAAAATCGATAAAGAGGAATACGAAAAAGATAAAATAATTGAACCACGAAGAAAAAATATTCATTTTGGAAAATCAAAAAAAGAATTGATAAATTTTATATTAGCAGGTATTTTTGTTGCTTTTTCTGTTTTTGCATTTAATTGGGTGGCTTGTATCTCTGCCGTGAAAAAAAATGTAATAAACGAGAGTTTATCTGGTTATTCTTCGCTTATTTCTGCGAAAGAATCGTTAAAGCAAACCAATTTTGATATCGCTTCTTATAATTTTTCTTCCGCATGGAAAAATTTTGCAGATGCAAATAGTCAATTAAAAAAACTAGGAGTCATCGCAGTTAAAATTATAGAATACTTGCCGGATGAATTTCTCGTTTCTTCGGGAAAACACTTGCTAGATGCAGGAGAGCATATATCAAAAGCGGGAAGAAATTTGTCTATTGTTGCTGATGTTTTTTCCAAAAACTATTTTTCTGATTTTTTAAACTTACAGGATAGAACTCCATTGACCGATATTATTTCTGCTTGTTTGGGTAATTTAAGAATATCCTTAGATGAATTGCATAAAGCAGAGGAGTCCATTGGAAACGTAAATCAAAAAAGTTTGCCTTACGAGTATAGAGAGAATGTAAGGGCTTTGAAAGATAATCTGCCGAGAATAGAAAAAATTGTTTCGAGAAGCTTAGAATTTTCGGAGGCGATTTTAGATATATTGGGGCATTACCAACAAAAGCAGTATTTGTTAATTTTTCAGAATAATTCTGAGTTAAGAGCAACAGGCGGATTTATAGGTACTTATGGTGTTTTGACATTAGATAAGGGGAGAATTAGAGATTTATTTATTGATGGGATATATAATGCAGATGGTCAATTAAAAGTAAAGGTTGTTCCTCCCTTTCCCATACAGAAAATTTCTACTGCCTGGTCCATGCATGACGCAAACTGGTTTTTTGATTTTCCTGTATCGGCAAAGAAAATTGCTTGGTTTTATGAGAAAACCGGTGGTCCCACTGTGGATGGAGTTATTGCTATTAACCCTGTTTTGATAGAAAAATTACTTAGTTTGACCGGTCCCATTTCTATGGAAAAGTATAAAGTAAGTTTAAATACAGATAATTTTAGAGAAATAGTGCAATATAAAGTAGAGGAAGATTATGATAAGATTTTAAATAGACCAAAACAGATTTTAAAAGACTTTGCTCCTTTATTTTTGTCTAAATTGACAAAGTTAGATCCTGATTTACAAAAAGAGGCAATTAAAATTATATTTGATTGTTTAGAACAAAAAGATATTTTAATTTATTTCAGAGATGATAACTTGGAAGAATTTATAAAAAAACAGGGATGGGCAGGAGAGATAATTTCTACAGATAAAGATTATTTAGCAGTGGTAAATTCTAATATTTGCGGTTATAAAACTGATAGAGTGATTGAACAAGAGATTAATCATTTTTCAGAAATCCAATCCGACGGATCTATTATTAATACTGTAGTAATTAAAAGAAAACACAAAGGCGGAGATTCTTCTTGGTACAATAAGGTTAACTCTGACTTTATGAGAATTTATGTTCCGTTAGGAAGCCAGCTTTTATCTGTAGAAGGAAATACGAGGGAGGAAAATAGTCCGCCAATTGACTATAGCAGAAATGGATTTATTACTGATGAGTTGGTGGATAGAATTGAAAAAAATATGAAGTTTGACCAAAAGAATTCTACATATATTTTTGAAGAATCAGGAAAAACGGTGTTTGGCTCTTGGGTATATGTTTCCCCGGGCCATAGTGTAGAAGTGGTATATAAATATAGATTGCCATTTAAACTCAATATAAATAAACCGAATTCTTATAATTTAATAGTTCAGAAGCAGTCGGGTACAAATAGTAGATTTTCTTTTAAGTTAGATTTTCCATCTTCTTGGAAGATTGCGTGGAAATATCCGGAAAATTGGAATAATAAATGGATTGGCGAATTAACCACAGATAAGATTTTTGGAGTAGCATTTGAGTAAAGCA
>JAGGTM010000050.1 GCA_021163745.1 bacterium | reverse complement strand
TGTGATTAGAATTATTCAAGTAAAAGACATTGAAAAACCCACAAAAGAAGATATAGATTATTCAACAATTAAAGGAATTCCGGAAGAAATAGCACCAGACGAGATTAAGCGCCCCGACCCATATATTATCTATACTCCTCCAAATCCAGCCCCAAACGAAACAATAACTTTTATTGCCAAAGATGAATTAAGAGGAAAGGACATTAAATCCTGTAAATGGGATTTTGGAGATGAGACCATTGATGATTCTGGAAAATGCGAAGTAAGCCATTCCTACTCACCCTTTATCCTTTGGAGATATAGGGCAAAGGCAACAATAACTTATACTGATGGTACTCAGAGAATAGTCCAAAAAAGTTTCTGGGTAAGACCCAAGATTAAACTTAAGGGTCCGGAATTCATAATCCCAAATCTGTTAATTGATGAAACAGTGAATGTGGCTGAAACTCCCCAAAATACACCAGCGTCAGTATCGCTTTTTAAAGAAATTAATGGTTTAAAACTGCCAATTGGAATAATAAATGTTCATTTTGAAAAGGTCGGGGGAAATTATTAAAAATAAAATTTATACAAGAATTTCATGATATGAATAATCGGTACACTAAATCTAACAAAAAAATTATAGCCATTATTTCATTAATCTGTGGAATTATTAGTGTGATTCCAGTAATGACAATATATTTGAATTTTTGGTTATTTCTTGTAAGTTTTCCCGCTGCTCTCCTTGGATTAATTTGTGGAAAGATGGGTTTAAAATCCACAAAGAGGGGGTTAGCTATTGGAGGGATAGCATTGTCTATAATTGGTCTGGGAATATTTATATTTTTAATGGTAATAGCTCTATGGTACCAATCCATAATTTATCCTGCCCCGGGAATTTTTAGATAAAATCAAAAATTGGTTCCCAAAAACTGCCAATTGGAATAATAAATGTTCATTTTGAAAAGGTCGGGGAAAGATAATTAAGAGATTTTAGAATATGAGCAATACTCACTTAAACAAACAATTAAGGCCTGAAAAAAGAATAAGTTGGAGCCTAATATTAGGAATATTTAGTGGAATAATATCTATATTATCATTTTATTCTGTAGGATGGTTCGTGATATTAAGAATTTTTACTTTTCCTCTTGCTATTCTTCTTGCTTTAATTGGAATGATCAGTGGGATAATAGAATGGAAATCGAAAAAGAAAACTCTTGCCATTTTAGGAATAATAATCTGTATAGGTGTGTTCATCTTTTCTTTGTGGTCTACAGCTATGTTATGGGAGGCGCTAAAAGCAATATCTTCCTAAAATTTCTTTAGAAGATTAGAAGAAATGCAAAAATTACTTAAAATATTATTTTCTGTATTGAGTTTAGGGATAAGTAAATGTAGCCGAAACTCCTCAAAATATACCCGCATCAGTATCGCTTTTTAAAGAAATTGGATCTAAAAAACTACCAATCGGAATAATAAATGTTCATTTTGAAAAGGTCGGGGGGAAATAATCAATTTATTAGAATTAAAAAATGTATGAGCACTCAACAAGTTAAATCTGATAAAAAAGCTATAGCAATTGCTTCGTTAATATTTGGGACATTTAGCATAATTCCAGTTGTTCTTCTAATAAGTGGCTTTTTTCTGCCTTATAGTATATCCGAGAAATTATCAGAATTGATTCCTACATTATTGGGAATGATTCTTTTTATAACTTTTCCGTCTGGTATTTTAGGTTTAATCTTTGGAAAGATGGGTTTAAAATCCATAAAGAAAAAGGCAGCAATTATAGGAATAATTTTTTCTATAATTGGCTTGTTAATATTTATATTCTCAATGGTAATAGCTCTATGGTACCAATCCATAATTTATCCTGCCCCGGGAATTTTTAGATAAAATCAAAAATTGGTTCCCAAAAACTGCCAATTGGATTAATAAATGTTCATTTTGAAAAGGTCGGGGAAGAATAATAAAAAATCTATAAAAATTAAGAAAAATATTATGAATAATTTAGCTAGTCAACAAGAAAATCTGAACAAAAAAAAAGCAATAATATCTTTAGTTTTGGGAATGATTAGCGTATTCCTTTGCGCAGTAATATATTTGGGTTATTATTTTTTGCCTCCGCAGTTACTATGGAGAATTTCTGATATAGTATGGTTAGTATTTCTCTATGGGACACCTCTTATCAGTATATTTGGCTTAATTGTTGGAAAAGTAGGATTGAAATCAACAAATAAATTATATAAGATGGGATTTTTATTATCAGGTTCAGGGATTTTTCTCTGGGGGATAAGAGTAATTTTTCAGATATGGGTTTTGCTACAAGGAGATTAAAATTAGATCAGAATAATAAATGTTCATTTTGAAAAGGTCGGGGAAAGATAAGGAAATTAATATAGGAGTAATGAGTTTTTCTTTAATTTTTAAATAAAAATGCCAAAGCCGCTTAAAATATTTTTATTTATCTTGAGTTTGACAATGATTACCTTTTTCCTTGGCGTAAAAGGATTTGATTTGAGTTTTCAATTAAAAGCCCAATCCGAAGAAATTTCCGACTCTATTGATCTTTCTAATTTAGTTGCTGATATCAATCTGGAAGCAAGAAAATCAATTCTTTATATGCCTGAATGGCCAGAACAAATAGAAGAAGAAAAAGTTCTTTTTATTCCGTCAACCGGCATAGGAACTATTTACCTTTGTCCCTATGCTGCTTCTCTTGCCGAAGTCACACCTCAATGTGAAGAGATAGAAATTTTAGATGTGGGAGAAGTTAGAGATAATATGTTCGTGGACACCACCACGTATAACGGACAAGAATATTATCTGGTTTACGGAGTA
>JAGGTM010000019.1 GCA_021163745.1 bacterium | reverse complement strand
TTATATACGCGGAAATAACAATTCGGATTTTCCTGTTTTCAATTGATAAATTATCTTTTTTGAGGTCTCTGGCAAAAACGGCTCTAATAATATTGCTATTTGGTTAGCGGTATACGAAATATCATTTAAAATTATCTGGGACTTTTTTTCATCTTTTTTAATTAATTCCCATAACTTATTTTCATTTATTTGTTTATCGCAAAATCCCATCAAACCCCAAATTGCCTCTAATGCTTTGTTAAACCTAAATTCCTCCATTGCTTTTTTATATTTTTTACATACTAAATCAACTTCTTTTCTTGCAGAAGTAGATATCTTTCTTTTGGTAGAAAATCTTTTTTCCAATCTCCTGCGCAGTCCTAAAATTCTTGCTATTAAATTTCCTAATCCATTGGCTAAATCTCCTTGATATCTCTTTTCGAATTTCTCATAAGTAAAATCTCCATCTTCAAATGGAGGAATTTCTTTTAATAAATAATATCTTACTGCATCTGTTCCGTATTTATCTATTAGCTCAAATGGATCAATTATATTCCCCAATGACTTGGACATTTTTTTGCCATTTACGGTAATAAATCCGTGGACCAAAATAACTTTCGGCAAAGAAATACCTAAAGAAATAAGCATGGCCGGCCAAATTAAAGAATGAAACTTTAAAATATCCTTCCCCACCAAATGTATATCCGCGGGCCAAAATTTTTTGAATTTTTTGTCTTTATCGTAACCTATTGCAGAAAGGTAATTAACAAGAGCATCTGCCCATACATATATTGTTTGAGAAGAATCCCCAGGCACAGGAATTCCCCATTTTAAGTCCTTTCTTGCTCTGGAAAAACTGATATCTTCCAATCCGTTTTCTATAAAATTCAAAATTTCTTTTTTTTTAGAATGAGGAGCTATTCTTATTTTGTCCTGTTCAATTATTTTTTTTATTTTCGTAGAATATCTGGAAAGTTTAAAAAAATAATTTTCTTCTTCTATTAT
Source organism: bacterium (assembly GCA_021163745.1). Lineage (GTDB taxonomy): Bacteria > Patescibacteriota > Minisyncoccia > Portnoybacterales > JAGGTM01 > JAGGTM01. The sequence continues at coordinate 9,788 of JAGGTM010000019.1, read as the reverse complement.
TTCTGGCTCCATTCTGTGAATAGCACATTTTCCATTTACTAAATCCTTCTTGGTAATAAAGGCCTCGCATCCCGGACAATAAAGTCCCTTGTAGGCTTTTTTGTATATATCTCCATTTTCTTCCAATTTGTTCCATACTCTTGCTACCACGGGCCAATGTCTTTTTTTGTCGGTTGTTCTGATAAAATCGTTATTGGATAAGTTTAGTTTCCCTGCTAATCTTCTAAATTTTTGAGAAATATTGTCACAGAAATTTTCAGGAGTTTGTTCTGCTTTCTCCGCTGCTTTAGCCACTTTCTGACCATGCTCATCTGTGCCTGTTAAAAAAAATACATCCCTTTTTTGGTTTTTCTTGTATCTTGCTATAACATCGGCTTGAACCATCTCTAAAGCAGCCCCTAAATGAGGAGGGGCGTTGGTATAAAAAATAGAGGTGGTGATATAAAATTTCTTTCTCATATTACTTTCTTGAGTAAGTACTGCTTAAAACTTCTGCTATAGTTGCAGCAACAGGAACCGCCAAAATCATTCCTAAAATTCCTGCTAATTTTGCCCCTATCAATAACGCTAAAATAGTAGCGATAGGATTTAACCCAATTGCCCTTTTCATTATTAAGGGAACAATTATATGTGCTTCTATTTGTTGAATAATTATATAAAAAACAATAACCCAAAACCCGAGAACAAGAGATTGAGAAAGCCCCAATATAACTGCGGGAACAGCAGAAATAACAGGACCAATATAAGGAACGATTTCTAAAATTCCCGCCAATAAAGCTAAAACCAAAGGGTAGTTAATTTTCAAAATAATCAAACCTATATAAGTTAATATACCAATAATTACTCCGAGCAAAATTTGCGCCCTTAACCATTTCCCCACTCTCTTTTCCACTCTATCTATTAAAGAAGAAAAATGTTCTTTTTTATTAAAGGGAATAAAGTAGAGAAAAATTCCTTTAAATCCATCTTTGTCTACACACAAATAAAATGATATCACCAAAATAACGAAAGCAGAAAAAAATCCTCCAAATATATTTACAATAGCAGAAAACATGCTACTTGCAGATTTGCCCAATTTAGAACTTACATTATTCAAAATATGAATAAAATCCTTCTCCAAGTTATGTAAATTCTGCCAATAGGAAATATCAATGTTTATTCTTTCCATATAACCGGGGAGTTGATATATCAATTGTTTCATCTGTAAAATTAAGGGCGGCAGAATTAACCTAAATACCAAAATAAATATAACAAAAATACATAAATATATTAAAAGCGAAGACAAAGCACGAGGAATTTTGTGCTTAGAAAATAGATTAACCAACGGCCTTATTGCAGAGGCAATAACTATTGCAGTAGCAAACATTAGTAAAATATCTCTTATTAAAAACAAAAATATCAAAAGAAAGATAATTAAACAAAGTTTAACCAAAGCGGAAGTTGATATTTCAATGGTTTTAGAAACTTGAGCCATAAGTATTCAAGCGTAAAACTCAAAGCGCAAAGCGCAAAGCTACAACTTAAAGCTTAAAGCTAATTTAAAAATTATTCCAAATTATTTCAAAGTGTTCCAAATTGTTCCAAATCAATATCAAAATTCAAAATTCAAAATACCCACCCCCATCTTAATCCTCCCCCTCCCACAGGGGGGAGGATATAAGAGGGAGAGGGGTATTCGTTTTGAATTTTGAACATTTGAATTTTGAATTTAGGATTTTTAATAATAAGCTTTGCGTTTTGAGCTGTAGTTTTGAGTTTTGCGCTTTGCGCTTTGCGCTAAAACTAGTTTTGGATTTTGGTCATTTGAATTTGCCTGCCCGCCTAAGTTTTACTTCGTAAAATTTAGGCGGGTAAAGGATTTGGGATTTGGAATTTGGAATTTATTTATATTTTCATTTTGAATTTTCCCTAAATTCTTAACAATCTTTCAAATTTCTCTTTTTGTTTAAATGGTCCGATTAATGCTAAATTTAATTTACTTAATTGAAAAATATCCTTCGCCACTCTTTGAATATCATTAACAGTTACTTTGTCAATTTTTTTTAGTTTTTCTTCTAAACTTATAATTTTATTAGTCAAAATCTCTTGAAAACCAAAATAAGAAGCCCAAGCATCTGAAGATTCCATCTCCAATAAAATGCCTCCTTTTATGTTGTCTTTTGCTTTTTTCAATTCTTCTTCGTCCATTCTTTCTTCTTTTATTCTTTTATATTCCTCCAATATAATTTTAATTGCTCTATCTATTCTCCCATTATCCACCCCTGCCCTAGTGACTAAATATCCCGTATCTGTATACAAAGAAGAACCGGTAGAAACGTAGTAGCACAAGCTTTCTCTTTCTCTTAATCTCATCCATAAACGAGAAGTCATATATCCCCCGAGAATTGTAGCCAATATGCCCTGAGCATACCTATCTTTATGAAAAAGCCCGTAACCTCTTACCCCTAAACAAAGATGAGCCTGGTCTGTTTTCTTAAAGTAAACCAAACACCCCGGCTTAGTTTGCTTTTCTATTGTTTTTTTTCTCTGTTGCAGTAGTTTCCCTTTTTTGTGCTTTTTGAAATAATTAGTAATTACAGAACCGCTTTCTTTTACTGCCCTTTCGCTTCCTGCAACACAAACTACTATATTAGAGGCAAGATAATGATTGTTAAAGTAATCTACAAATTGCTTTCTTCTTAATCTGGAAATTACTTCTTTCTCTCCTATAGTAAGCTGTCCCAAGGGTTGATTTTTATATAATAAGCTCTCCCATAAATCAAAAACATATTTCAATGGCGTATCTAAATACATATTTATCTCTTCTATTATTACATTCCTTTCTGTTTCTATATCTTTTTCTCTAAATAGAGAATTCATTAAAATATCAGAAACCCAATCCAAGGCTATCTCTAAATGATGCTCATCTACTTTTGCCCAATATCCAGTATATTCCTTGGAAGTAAATGCGTTATATTCTCCGCCTATTCTATCTAAAGGTTCAATCAAAGAAAATTTATCCGGCTTATTCTTGGTACCCTTAAATAGCATATGCTCAATAAAATGGGAAATTCCGTTAATGTTTTTAGTTTCGTATCTCGAACCGGTTTTTACTAGCACCAATACAGTTACCGTTTTTGTATTTTTAAGTGGCACAACAATTGTCCTTAATCCATTTGATAATTTTGTCTTTATGTAGTCCATATTTAATCTTTTGATTAATGTTCCTGAATTGGAAATATAGGAAGAGTCTCCGGGCTTCTATTCTTCGGTGCGTTTTTGGGCTCTTGAGTATTTTCTTTTTTAATTTCTATATTTTTTTCAAAAAGCACTGATATGCTTTTTTTGAAAATTTCCCAAAGAGAAGCAATTTTTTCTTCTTTCTGATTAATATCTCTTTTCTCTAAAACAACTTCTTTCCCATTTTCTTTATAAATATTGCTTTTAAAAGAGTGAACCCAAATTAAAACAACAGGAATCATACAGATAATTACACCTATAATCAATATTTGCACTCTAACATAATACGGCTTTCTGCGTAGATTTTCAATAAAATTTAAAAAATTCATATTTTTATTTTAAGATTTCATCACTATTACCCTCGCTTCGCCTTCTTTAAGGTCTTTTTTCTTTAATGTTAATTTATCCACCGGTTTTACGGAAGACAATCCAATCTCCCTTAGAAATTTATCCAATGGGTCAAGCTTTATAGTAAGTTTTGGCAATAAATAATGCATAGGAATCACTACTTTGGGATCTATTTGATTTATTATCTCTATGGCTTCTTTTCCATTAATAGTATAAACTCCGCCAACGGGAATCATTAAAACATCTACCTGAGACAATTCTTCTACCTGAGAATTAAAAAGATGCTTTTGCCCTAAGTCCCCGAGATGACAAACTTTTATTCCGTCTACTTCCATAACATAAATAGTATTGAGACCTCTTTCTTTGCCTTTGTTGTCGTCATGAAAACTATCAACTCCTTTTATTTTTATCCCTTTTATCTCGTATTCTCCGGGACCATCTACTATAAATGGTTCTCCTCCTATTGTCTTAACATTATCGTGGTCGTGGTGAAAATGAGAAATAGTAACTATATCCGCAGAAATACGCGGAGGTTTTAGTCCGATCTTTTTATCAAACGGATCAGTAACAATAGTGATATGTCCGCCATGATTTGTTATTTTAAAGCAAGAATGTCCGTAATAAGTGATAGTCATAATGAAAATTCAAGCTCAAAGCTCAAAGCGCAAAGCGCCCCGAAAGAAAGCCTGCGGCTTCCTACGGGGCAGGCAAAGCTACAGCGTAAAGCTTAAAGCTATTTCAAAAATTATTCCAAATTATTCCAAAGTGCTCCAAATTATTCCAAATCAATATCAAAATCCAAATGTTCAAAATTCAAAACTTTATTTTTTTAATTTTGTTTTGAATTTTGAATTTTGGTCATTTGAATTTATTTGGAATTTGGAATTTTGAATTTGGAATTTTACTAGTTTTGAGTTTTGCCGCCCAGTTTTACTTGGCGAGCCTCGCTCCTTTGGAGCGGGAGATTTGAGCTTTGCGCTTTTAAAGTATATACCTTCCCTCCTCCTCGTCTCTCACAATCTTTCCGTTGTTTAAAGTAACCACTCTTTTGCCCAATCCATTTATAATCTCTTTGTCGTGTGTAGCTAAAATGACCGTGGTTCCCAGTTCATTTATTTTAATAAGCAACCTTATAATTTCCCAAGCATGGAGTGTATCCAAATTGCCAGTTGGTTCATCTGCCATCAACAACTTCGGCCTATTTGCCAAAGCTCTTGCAATAGCAACTCTCTGTTTTTCTCCTCCGGATAACTGCGAAGGAAAATGACCCGCTCTATGTTCTAACCCAACTAACTTTAATATCTGAGGAACATCCCTTTCTATCTCTCTATCTGAAATCCCGCTCACTTCCATAGCAAAAGCAATATTCTCATATGCTGTTTTGTTATAAAGAAGTTTGAAATCCTGAAATACCAATCCTATCCTCCTTCTGAAGTGAGAAATTTTCTTGGGAGGAATTTCTAAAATATTTTCTCCGTTCCAAAAAATACTCCCTTCTGTTGGATCCTCTTCTCTTATCAATAGTTTTAACAAAGTAGTTTTACCTGCTCCCGAAGGACCGGCAATGCATACAAATTCTTGAGGATTTATTCTCAAATTAACATTTTCCAAAGCAGCACAATTATAAGGATAAATTTTAGTTATGTTTTCAAAACGAATCATTTTTATAAAGCTATTTTCTCTAGAAGAAAAAGTTACTAGGCATTATTGCTGACTGCCTTTTTATTTTTCAGGATGTTTTTCTATAAAAATCTCTGCTTCTATAAATTTATCTAATTGCCCGTCCAACACCTTCTCAGGGTCTTTGCTTATCACTTTTGTGCGTAAATCCTTCACCATTTTATAAGGGAAAAAAACATAAGAACGTATCTGGTTCCCCCATCGAGGAGATTTCTTTGTCTTTAACCTTTCTTTCTCCTCTTCGGTTTTCTTTTCAAAGTATAAATGCAATTTACTATTAAGAAGATTCATTGCTTTTCTTTTATTTTCTCCCTGCAATCTCTCACTCTGACAAGCAGCGGAAATCCCCGTAGGTAAGTGGGTAATTCTCACTGCGGATTCGGTTTTATTCACATACTGACCTCCGGGACCGCTTGCTCTATAAGTATCTATTTTTAAATCCTCCGGTTTAACTTTTATCCCGAAAGAAGAAATCTCTGGCAATACTTCTACTTTTGCAAAAGATGTATGACGTAATCCCTTCCTGTTAAACGGAGAAGACCTTACTAATCTATGCACTCCTTTTTCTCCTTTTAAAATCCCGTAAGCATAGGCGCCTTTCACTAAAAATGTAACATACTTTATTCCCCCTTCTTCATTGTGGGAAATGTCCAATATCTCTGTTTTAAAATTATGCTTCTTTCCGTACTTTAAATACATTCTTAAAAGCATATCCGCAAAATCGCATGCATCCGTTCCTCCTGCGCCTGCGTAAATAGAAACTATAGCATTGTTCTTATCGTATTTTCCGAATAAATATATTTTTACTTTCTCTTTCTTTATCTTTTTCTCTAATTCACTATATCTCTCCTCTATTTCTTTTAATAAATCCTCCTCTTTGGTAATTTCAAAAAGTTCTATTAACTCTTTTATTTCCTTCTCGTAATTTTTGACAATTTCCAATTGACAATTTCTTTCATTGTCAAAGACAGTGCCTTTTTAAATCAAGGCATTTTTCCATTTCTAAAATTTCTGTATAAAGATGATTTAATTTTTCTTTTAATTCTTTCATAAGGGTGCCGGGAGAAGAGTTCGGGTTCTTGGCATTGGCTTTGCCTACCCAACTTGCCTAAGCCGCCTCTCGGAATTGAACCGAGATCTATCGCTTACGAGGCGATTGCTTTACCATTAAGCTAAGGCGGCAAGTCAGACGAGTGGGTGAAAACCCTGCCCTATCGCCGAACTATCCCGATACACAAAGCGAGAGAGGGGAATCGAACCCCCGACTGTTCCTTGGGAAGGAACTGTTTTACCACTAAACTACTCTCGCAAATTATTAAAAAAATAATTCCACCATTCTTTCCAGTTGGGCTCAGGCGCAACCTGCTGTTCTTTTTTGTCAAAAACTCTTATAGCTTCCTGCTTCCTTTCTTTCGGTTTTTCGGGGATAATCATAACTTTCTCTCCTGATTTTTTGAGATTTAATTTAATCCTTGCCTGTTTCTCTAAAAAACTATCTTGGTTAAAATAATCAATTAACTCTTCCATCTGATTATTTTTCTCCTCTAAATTGGCTATTTTTTGCTTTAGTTTGCCGATTTCTTTTTTCAATTCGTATCTTTTATAGGCCTCTTTTACCGTAGAAATCCCCAAGTAAATAAAACAAAGGCTGATAAACAACAAAAAGATTTTAGAGGAAAGTATTTTTTTAATCATACCTATAATACCTATAATTGAATTTATAAACTATCTGTGATAATATATAATTAATCCAATTCTATGAGAATAACTCTTCGCAAAAAGATTCTCCGTATTTTCTGGATAATAATAGCCAGCTTAGTAATTATATCTATGATTATTTTCCTATTAGTTCCTTTGCTGTGAACTATTATAACAAATCCTCAAAAAAATTAAAGACAAGCCAAGAAAAAAACAATCCAATATTCTTTCTGCTACTTCTGAATTAACACTTTCAAAAATACCTCTGGAGAAATTTTAATTTTTCCTGTCTTCTGAAGTCTCTTTTTCCCTTTTCTCTGCTTCTGCAATAATTTTAATTTCCTCGTATAATCTCCTCCATATAAATGAGAGATTACATCTTTTTTTAAAGCTGGAATAGTCTCTCTAGCGATAATTTTATTCTCTATACCCGCCTGAATAGGAATAGAAAAAAGACAAGGAGGAATTATCTCTTTTAATTTCTTTACTATAGACCTCGCCTGATAATATGCTTTTTCTTTTGGTACGATTTTAGATAAGGCAGGTATTTTTTCTCCGCATATAAAAATATCAAGACAAACTAAATCTGATTTTCTAAACTCCTTTAACTTATAATTTAAAGAAGCGTACCCGGAACTCACGCTTTTTAATTTATCGTAAAACCCCGAAATAAGCTCAATTAAAGGAATCTCATATATCAAAACTACTCTATTTTGGCTCAAATATCTACATTCTTTATACGCTGCTCTAAAGAAAGAAGCAGACTCCATTACCTTTCCCATATAACGAAGTGGAGAGATTATTTCCATCTCGGCCCACGGCTCTCTTATTTCTTTTATCTTTTTAAGATGAGGTAATTCATCGGGGGAATTAATTTTAAAAATCTTTCCATCTTTCGTCTCTATTTCATATTCTACATTAGGAGAAGTAATTGCTAAATCTATCCCGTATTCTCTCTTAAGCCTCTCTGCAGTAATCTCTAAATGGAGCATTCCTAAAAATCCGCATTTAAATCCTCTCCCTAGGGCAGGCGAAGACTCCAATTGAAAAATAATAGAAGCGTCATTCAGCTTTAATCTATCCAAAGCATCTTTTAATTTTTCAAAATCAGTATCTTTTGCAGGATAAAACGAGGCAAACACCATCGGCTTCGGTTCTCTGTATCCAGAAAGGGGTTTAATATCAAAAATATTATCCTTGCCAAAAAAAACAAAAGAAGTTATAGTATCCCCAACCCTTACCAAAGAAATATTTTTTAGTTTTGTGGTAATATATCCGATTTCTCCCGCTCTTAAACATTCTTTTGGGCAAAAATCAGGGTTAAATATCCCTATTTCTAATACCTCTGATTCCGCTCCCGTTCCAAGCATTTTTATTTTATCTCCTTTTCTTACCTTTCCTTCAAAGACACGAACAAAAGCAATCACTCCTTTAAACGAATCATACAGAGAATCAAAAATTAACGCTTTTAACGGTAGCTCTTCGTTTCCCTTCGGAAAAGGAATCCGGGCAACAACTTCATTCAAAACTTTCTCTATATTGGTGCCGTATCTCGCGGATATTTTTATAATCTCCTTCACGTGTAGATTAAAATCGGAAGAGAATAATGCTCTAATTTCTTTTTCTGTTTCTTCTATCATAGCATTGGGTAAATCAATTTTGTTTATCACCGGAATAATACAAAGATTCTGCTCTAAAGCCAATTCTAAATTTGCCAAAGTTTGCGCCTGAATTCCCGAGGTAGCATCCACCAATAAAATTGCCCCTTCTACTGCTTTTAAAGAACGTGAAACTTCATATGAAAAATCTACATGCCCCGGTGTATCTATTAAATTTAAGATAAATCTTTCAACATTTACCTGATTAGCAGAAACGCGATTGATATTATATACCATTCTTACTGGCTGCAACTTAATAGTAATGCCTTTTTCTCTTTCTAAATCCATTCTATCTAAGTACTGCTCTTTCATTTTTTCTTTTTTAACAGTATTAGTCAATTCCAAAAATCTATCTGCCAAAGTAGATTTTCCATGGTCTATATGAGATATTATGCAAAAATTTCTAATATATTTTTGATAATCTTCCATATTCCTTTTTATAAAACATAGTTTATTTTTTGACTTTTTTCAATAATTTACTATAATAGTATGGAAAAAGCGCGTGTAGCTCAGTTGGTTAGAGCCCTCCGACGAATGTCGGAGGAGGTCGCAGGTTCTATGAAACAACAACCCGGTGTATATATATTACAAAGCTCAAAAAATGGTAGATATTATATTGGGAGCACCAATAAGATTAACCGAAGACTAAAAGAGCATAATACCGGTAAAGTGAAATCAACTCGCTTTATAAGACCATTAAAATTGAAAGTTTTTCTTCCTTGTAATACACTTGAAGAAGCAAGACGGGCAGAATATCGTTTAAAAAAATACAAAAGAAAAGATATCATTGAATCAGTCATTCAAAGAAAAATGTTCCCTTGGAAACATCGAAAGGATTATATTTTAAGTTCTTTTAGGCGCGTGTAGCTCAGTTGGTTAGAGCGCCTCGGTGACATCGAGAAGGTCGCAGGTTCAAGTCCTGCCACGCGCACAGAAAAGACCAAAAAGAAATAAAGTGACATCTATCTCAATTAGTTAGAGCGCTCCGACATACGTCGGAGAGGTCGCAGGTTCAAGTCCTGCCACGCGCACAGATGGGCGAGTAGCTCAGCTGGCAGAGCGTCTGTCCTACAAACAGGAGGTCGCAGGTTCAAGTCCTGCCTCGCCCACTTACTTATAAAAGGAACGTAGCTCGGTTGGTTAGAGCGCTCCGACATACGTCGGAGAGGTCGCAGGTTCAAGTCC